>BACX01000644.1 GCA_000333335.1 Sphingomonas-like bacterium B12
CGACGTAGAGCGTCGATGCGGAGAGACCAATGACCAGCTCGCCGACCTCCCCGGTCGCGGCCCGCCGGGTGACGCGGACGGCATGATCCGCCTGCGCCAGCGTTATCTTGGCTTCTTCGAGAAACAGCCGTCCCGCCGTCGTCAGTCGCACCTTCCGGCTTGAACGTTCGAAAAGTTGCACGCCCAGTTCCTGTTCCAGCAATCGGATCTGCTGGCTGAGTGGCGGCTGCGAGATACCCAATGCCTCGGCGGCACGGCCGAAATGCAGCTCGCTGGCGACTTTCACGAAGTAGCGGAGATGACGGAGTTCCATGATCGATAGCTTATACGTCTCGATCCGTTGCAAATCCATACTGGACTAGCGATGACAGCGGGAGCAATGGCGGTGGCGTCCGGACCTTGTGCCCCCGTCATCCCCCCTCGGCGGTGCGGGCATGGGGTTCGGCGCTTGTCTTTCGGCGGCCATCCGGTCGCCTCCCGGAGTAGCGCAGCACGATGAACGGGATCGTCCGGATCGCCCTTGCCAGACCGTTGACCTTCATCGTGATGGCGATCCTGATCGCCATCGGCGGTGTTCTCCAGGCGGCCCGCACCCCAGTCGACATCTTCCCGAACATCGGCGTGCCCGTGATCGCGACGGCGTGGCAATATACCGGCCTGTCGCCGGACGACATGTCCGGTCGCATCATCACGCCGTTCGAGCGAGTGCTGACGACCACCGTCAACGACATCGAGCATATCGAGAGCAACTCGATGAACGGCATCGGTGTCGTGAAGATCTTCTTCCAGCCGGGCGCCGACATTCGCACCGCCACGGCGCAGGTGACGTCGGTGTCTCAGACCGTGCTGAAGCAGATGCCGCCAGGCATCACGCCGCCGCTGATCCTGAACTACAACGCCTCGACGGTGCCGATCCTTCAGCTCGCCATTTCGGGCCGGGGCCTGTCGGAGAAGACGCTGTTCGACCTCGGTCAGAACCAGATCCGCCCCGCGCTGGTGACGATTCCGGGTGCCGCCATGCCCTATCCGTCGGGCGGCAAGCAGCGCCAGGTGCAGATCGATCTCGATCCGGCGGCGCTGCAGTCCAAGGGCCTGTCCGCGCAGGATGTCGGCAACGCGATCGCCGCGCAGCAGCAGATCAACCCGGTCGGCTTCGCCAAGATCGGCGGGTTCCAATACAATATCGCGCTCAACAACTCGCCGGATTCGATCGACGCGTTCAACGATCTGCCCGTGAAGACGGTCAACGGCGCCACCATCTACATGCGTGACGTGGCGCACGTTCGCGACGGCTTCGCGCCGCAGCAGAACGTGGTGCATGTCGATGGAACGCGATCGGCGCTGCTGACCGTGCTGAAGAACGGCAAGGCCTCGACCTTGTCGATCGTGCAGGGCGTGAAGGACAAGATCCCCGGCATCGCCGCGACGCTGCCGCCGCAGCTCAAGATCCAGCCGATCGGCGACCAGTCGCTGTTCGTGCGCGCCGCCATCCAGGGCGTGATCAAGGAAGGCGCGATCGCCGCCGCGCTCACCTCCGTAATGATCCTGCTGTTCCTGGGATCGTGGCGATCGACCGTGATCATCGCGATCTCGATCCCGCTCGCCATCCTGTTCGCGATCATCTTCCTCGGCATGACGGGCAACACGCTCAACATCATGACGCTGGGCGGCCTCAGCCTCGCCGTCGGCATCCTGGTCGATGACGCGACAGTGACGATCGAGAACATCAACTGGCATCTCGAGCAGGGCAAAGGCGTCGTTCAGTCGATCCTCGACGGCGCGGCGCAGATCGTGACTCCCGCCTTCGTTTCGTTGCTGTGCATCTGCATCGTGTTCGTGCCGATGTTCTTCCTGCCGGGCGTCGCGGGCTTCCTGTTCGTGCCGCTGGCGCTCGCCGTGATCTTCGCGATGATCGGATCGTTCATCCTGTCGCGCACGCTGGTGCCGACGATGGCGATGTATCTGCTGAAGCCGCACGACGCGGCGCATGAACATGCACGCGCGCAGACGAGCCGGAACCCGCTGGTCAATTTCCAGCGCGGTTTCGAGGCACGCTTCGAGAAGCTCCGGCGCGGTTACGGTGGCCTGCTGCAGAAGGCGCTCGGTGCGCGCAAGCCGTTCGCGATCGGCTTCCTCGTGATCGTCGTGCTGTCGTTCCTGCTGGTGCCGTTCCTGGGCCGCAACTTCTTCCCGACGGTGGACGCCGGGCAGATCACGCTACACGTCCGCGCGCCGGTCGGTTCGCGCATCGAGGATACGGCCGCCGAGTTTGACCGGATCGAGCGCAAGATCCGCCAGATCATCCCGCCCAACGAGCTGGTCACGGTGGTCGACAACATGGGCCTGCCTGTGTCGAGCATCAACACGACTTACAACAACTCCGGCACGGTCGGCCCGCAGGACGGCGACATCCTGATCACGCTCGGCGAGGATCACCATCCGACCGCCGATTATGTGAAGACGATGCGCGAGCAGCTGCCGCGCGCCTTCCCCGGAACCGACTTCGCGTTCCTGCCGGCCGACATCACCAGCCAGATCCTGAACTTCGGTTCACCGGCGCCGATCGACATCCAGATCAGCGGCAAGAAGGCCGATCAGAACATGGCCTTCGCCCAGCAGATCCTGAAGGGCCTGAAGGCCATTCCGGGCGCGGCGGATGGCCGCATCCAGCAGTCGGCCAGCTATCCGACGCTGAACGTGATCGCGGATCGTTCGCGGATCGGGCAGTATGGCCTGACCGAGAAGGACGTCACGACCTCGGTGGCCAACGCACTGGCCGGCACCTCGCAGACAGCGCCGGTCTACTTCGTGAACCCGGAAAACGGCGTGCAATATACGGTCGTCGCGCAGGCGCCGGAATATCGCATCCGTTCGATGAACGAGCTGAACAACATCCCGGTCACCGGCACGGGCGCCAACACCTCGCCCCAGATCCTGGGCGGCGTGGCGAGCATCCAGCGCGGGACGAGCAGCACGGTCGTCACCCACTACAACATCCAGCCGACCGTCGACATCTATGCGACGCCGGCGGATCGCGATCTGGGCGCGGTGGCGGGCGACATCAACGCCATGATCAAGAAGATGAAGGCGCCGAAGGGCGTGACGGTCACCATGCGCGGCCAGTATGCGACGATGAACACTGCCTTCAGTGGCCTGTTCTTCGGCCTGCTCGGCGCGATCGTGCTGATCTATCTGCTGATCGTGGTGAACTTCCAGAGCTGGCTCGATCCGTTCGTGATCATCACCGCGCTGCCCGGCGCCGTCGCCGGTATCGTCTGGATGCTGTTCCTCACCGGCACGCAACTTTCGGTGCCCGCGCTGATCGGATCGATCATGTGCATGGGCGTGGCGACCGCCAACTCGATCCTCGTGATCAGCTTCGCCCGCGAAAAGCTGGAGGAACTGGGCGACGCCACCAAGGCGGCGTTCGAGGCGGGCATGACCCGTTTCCGCCCGGTGCTGATGACCGCGCTCGCCATGATCATCGGCATGCTGCCGATGGCCATGGGCCTGGGCGAGGGCGGCGAGCAGAACGCCCCGCTCGGCCGCGCCGTGATCGGCGGCCTAATGGTCGCCACTTTTGCAACGCTTATGTTCGTGCCCGTCGTGTTCAGCGTCGCCCACCGCAAGGGGCGGACGGACCACAGCGTCGCCGACCGCCTGGAGGAAGCCCATGCATGACGTGACCACCCATGACGGGGAGGCGCCGTCGGTGGATAACGGCACGCTGAAGAAGATCGGCATCATCGCGGTGATCGTCGCGGTGCTGGCGGTCGCGTGGGGCATCTTCTCCCGGCATCGTTCCGAAAATGCGCTGAAGGACTGGACGCAGGACCAGGCGGTCTCCACCGTCTCGGTGGTGGCGCCCAAGGCGATGGACTCCGGCAATGCGCTGGTGCTGCCGGGCAACGTGCAGGCGTTCAACTCCGCGCCGCTCTATGCACGGACCAACGGCTACGTGAGCAAATGGTTTGTCGACATCGGCTCTCCGGTGAAGGCCGGGCAGATCATGGCGGTGATCGATACGCCGGATGTCGACCAGCAGCTCGCCGCCGCGCGGGCCGATCTGCAGACCGCCAAGGCGAACGAGGCGCTGGCGAGCACCACCTCGGCACGTTGGGCGACGCTGCTCCAGAAGGATGCCGTCTCCAAGCAGGAATCGGACGAAAAATCCGGCGATTTCGCCGCCAAGCGCGCGGTCACCAACGCGGCCGCCGCGAACGTCAGCCGCCTGCAGGCGCTGCAGGGCTTCTCCCGCATCGTCGCGCCGTTCAGCGGGGTGGTGACCAGTCGCTCGACCCAGATCGGCCAGCTCGTTTCGGCGGGCGCCGGCACCGGCACCGCACAGCCGCTGTTCACGGTTTCCGATGTCAGCAAGATGCGCATCTACGTCCGCGTGCCGCAGGTCTATTCGGCGGAACTGAAGCCGGGCCTCCACGCCCAGCTGACGCTGCCCGAATATCCCGGCCGCACGTTCGACGCGGTGATGACGCGCACCGCGGATGCGGTGGACCAGCAGTCCGGCACCGTGCTCGTCGAGCTGCAGGTCGCCAATGGCGACGGCGCGCTGAAGCCCGGCGCCTATGCGCAGGTCCGCTTCCCGATCACCGGCACGTCCGGCTCGGTCGTGGTTCCGGCGAGCGCCATCCTATATCGCAGCGACGGCACGCTGGTCGCCACCGTCGGCCCGAACAACAAGGCGATCGTCCACCAGATCAAGATCGGCCGCGACATGGGCGACACGCTGGAGGTGACCGCCGGCCTGGCCAAGACCGACCGGATCATCGACAGCCCGCCGGATTCGATCCAGACCGGCGATCCCGTGAAGGTCGCGCAGCCGCAGCAGGGTGGTGCCGATGCAAAGCAGTAAGCGGGCGCTCGCCGCCGCGCTGCTTGCGACGTCCGGGTCTTTGCTGGCCGGATGCTCGCTGGCGCCTGATTATCATCGCCCGCAAGTGGCTTCGACAGCGACCTACAAGGAAGTGCCGACCGGCTGGAGTGTAGCTGCGCCCGCTGCAGACGCCACACCCGCCGCGTGGTGGCAGGCTTCGGGATCCGG
>BACX01000643.1 GCA_000333335.1 Sphingomonas-like bacterium B12
CGGGTGCTCGATGCGCCGAATATCCATGTCGATCTCGGCAGCCGCGCCTGCACCGACATGACCTACACGGCCGCCGCCGACATTTATCTCGGTGACGTAAGCAGCCAGATATACGAATTCCTCTACCGCCCGCGCCCCTGCCTGTTCCTCAACAGCCACGGCGTTGAGTGGCAGGGCGACGCGAACTACGCCCATTGGCGGACCGGGCCGGTGATCGACGATGCACAGAATCTTGGCGCGGCGCTGGATCGCGCCGTGGCAAGCCATGGGGACTATCTTCCGGTTCAGCGCGAGCTGTTCGGCCGCAGTTTCGATCTGACGGATCAGCCGTCGGCGTCGCGTGCGGCCGATGCGGTGCTTTCGGCGCTGGAGCGTCCGACCGTCCGCTCGGTCGTTCCGTTGCGCCCCGCGGCGGCGCGCCCCGTCGATCAGTCGAGCGTCGTCGCCGCCTGACCTTGCCCATCGCGAGAAGGCGTGAGAGGGAGGCGCCATGCCGCTCGCGAAGGATATCTGGCGCCCGCTGATCGTCGAGGCGCCGATCGAGGCGGTGCTGCGGGCGGGGACCGTGGAAGGGTTCGCACATCGCTGGTTGCCGGCGGAGGGATATCTCCGCTTCCTCGCCGATCCGTTCGGGATCGAGCGGGACGGCCAGCGCCACATCTTCGTCGAGCATTACGACTATCGCACCCGGCACGGCACGATCGAGTGCCTGGTGATGGCGCCCGACGGGAGCCTGCTCGACCGCCGGAGCGTGCTCACCGAGCCGTGGCACCTGTCCTACCCGTTCGTGTTCGAGGCGGAGGGCGAGATATATATGCTCCCCGAGGCCTATCGATCCGGTCGGCTCACCTTGTACCGGGCGGCCGAATTTCCATGGCGGTGGGAGCCCGTCGGCGCGCTGCCGCTCGACCATGTCGCGATCGATGCGACGCCGGTCTTCCATGACGGCCTGTGGTGGTTGTTCTACTCGGCCGCCGATGGCGGCGAGCGCACCAAGACCGGTGCCTTGTTCGCGGCCTGGGCCGAGCGGATCGACGGGCCGTGGACATCCCATGCGCGCAACCCGATCCGGATCGGCGCCGACGGCAGCAGGCCGGCGGGACGCCGGCGGTGCTTGACGGTGCGCTCGTCATTCCCGTGCAGGATTGCAGCCGGACCTACGGCGGCGCGATCCGGCCTTTGACCGTCCACAGGCTGACGCCGGACCTGTTCGACGCCGAACTCGGCGAACCACTCGCCATACCCCGCGGTTTCGCGCCGTTCGATGCAGGGCTGCACACGCTTTCCGCCATCGGCGACGCGACGCTGATCGACGTGAAGCGCAAGCTGCTCTCCCCGCGTAGCCTGGCGGTGCTGGCGAGGCGCGAGCTGGCGAAGCTCTAGAAGCGCCGCATCCGTTCGACGATCGCCGAACCCGCCTCGCGGAAACGATCCGGGGAAAAGCGATCGAGGACGTCGCGGCGAGCCTGGGCGCCGAGTGTCGCAAGCCGTTCGGGGTGCGCGAGCAGTTCGGCCAATGCCGCCGCCAGCGCCACGGTATCGCCAGGCGGCACAGTCAGTCCATTGCGACCGGCAGCGATCGAATAGGGCAACTGGCCGACCGCGCTGGCGATCACCGGCAGCCCCGCCTGCATCGCCTCATGCGCGCCGACGCACAAACCTTCCGAGCGGGAAGGCTGGACGTAGAGATGCAGGCCCGAGAGGAAATCGCGCGGATTCGCCGAATAGCCGGCAAGATCGATCCAGACGCCCATGGCATCGGCACGCTGCTGCAGGTTGTCGCGCTCGGCCCCTTCGCCGGCGATGACGACCTGAAGGGCCGGCAAGCCGCCCGGAAGCTGGGCCAGTGCATCGATCAGCACATCATAACCCTTGACCGGATGGAGGCGACCGAGGCTGCCGATCCGCACGGGTTCGCCGGGGTTCCAGCCCCTCGCGGTCGGAGCGGCGGGATCGGCGCGGAAGATCGGCCACTGGACGAGCCTGCCGGGCGGCACCTTGAGCCGCTCGGCGGTCAGCTTCGTCACCGCATCCGAATCCCCGACCCAGAGGCGCGAGAGGGGCTGGAGCAGGCGCAGCAGCCGCCGGTTCGCAGGCTTGAGGTAGGCGGCATGTTGCCAGCTGACCACGGGGATGCGGCGGCGCAGGCCGACCATCTGCCCCAGCAGCGTCGCGCGGGTGAGCGACGTCCAGATATGCGTCGGCCGATCCTGAGCCATGCGCTCGTCGAGCCAGCCTAGCGCGGCGAGATGATCCTTCTCGCCGCCATCGCGTACGATGACCTCCAGCCCGGCCGCCTCCATCGGCGCGATCGCGCGCCCGTCCCGGCGCGTAAGGGCATAGATGCGAACCTCCGCGCCGCAGCCGCGCAGAACCTGGGCGATCGAAGGGACCGGCAAGGCCGCGCCACCACCTTCGACGGAATTGATGACATAGGCGATCCGCATCAAGCGAACTCGCGCCGACGGGCGAGCACGAACCGGAAGCTCTCCAGATAAGCCTCCGCGCCCGCGCCGATGCGATAGCCTTCGACGATGGCGGCAAGGCGACGGGGATCCGGGGCGGGGCGATCGAGCAAGGCGCGCATGGCATTGCGGAGCGAGCCGACATCCTCGACCGGCACGACGATGCCGCTTTCAGCATCGCCCAGCACATCCTCGACCGCCGGGGTGGAGGCGGTCGCGACGACGGGGCGACCGGCGCCGAGCGCTTCCACGATCACGGCCCCGTACCCCTCGAACCGCGACGCCATCACGAACAGCCGTGCCTCGTCGAGCAGCGGGGCGATGTCCGGCACGAAGCCGGCGAGTTCGACCCTGCCGCCCAGCTTTCGGGCCGCGATCCGGCCGGCCAGATCGGCTTCCTCCGGGCCGCTGCCGGCAATCACCAATCGAGCCTCCGGATCGTCGAGATCGGCGAAGGCGTCGATGAGAAGATCGAAACCCTTCTGATGGATCAGTCGTCCGGCGGCGAGGATGGTCTTTCCCGATGCAGCCTTGACGGGGCGCTCGTCGTCGAGGGCGGGGAGGGGGATCGCGGTTGCGACCGCCCGCCCCATGATGCTGTCCGCCTGCGCCCGATGCAGCGCTCCCATCGCGATCAGGGCGTCGGCGTCGCGGAGCAGACGACGCATACGCCGCTCGAACGCGAGTTGACGAAGGAAACCGCGAGGTTCCATCCGCAGCGGCGAACTGATCTGCACGAGTATCGCCGGACGATGTGGAATACGGGCGAGCGCGGGGACGATTTCCCAATGGAAATTGCCGGGGACGAACAGACCGTCGACGGGTTCTCGGGCAAAGAAGGCCGCCGCCGCCGCGCCCAGCCGTTCGCGTGATCCACGTCCTCTCGGGATGGGCGGCTCGGCAAGGGTCAGCCGCGCGCCTGTCGGGACGAGCGCGCGCAGTGGGCCGCGATCCTCGCCGACGAAGATCGTAACCGCGATCCCGCGTTCGATCCATGCGCGCGCCAGCCGCAACGCGATGCGCTCGGTGCCGCCGAGCGGGAAATCGTGCAGAACGATGCCGATCGATCGGATGGCGGGCGGAGCGGGTGCGGTCATGGGCGCGCGGTTAGCATCGCCCGAACGTGGCGGCAAAGCCGAGCTTGATCATGCCACTAGGCCGCGCGGGTCGCCATCTGGTCGGCGGGACCGAGAAGATCGATGAAGCGCCGTGCCGCTGCGCTCGCCCCTTCGTTGCGATGGAGCAGCCACATCGAACTGAGCGCGGTCTCCCCCTTCAGCTCGCGATAGTGAAGCGTATCGACTTCCAGCCGCCGCAGCGAACCCGGCAGGACGGAAATTCCGAACCCGGCGGAAACCAAGCCGAGCAGGGTCGACATCTCGTGCGTTTCCTGCACCAGCCGGGGGCGCTGGCCGATACTGCCGAACAGCCGGCGAAGATCGTCGAGGAAGCCTTCGCGGTCATAAGGGTAGTGGACCATCGGTTCGCCAGCCAGTTCGGCGACGTCGACCGGCCCGGAGCAAGCCGACAGCCGGTGCCCCTTGCGCATGGCGACATACATACGGTCGGTGACGAGGCAGGTGCTCGTTACGCTTTCCGGCAGGATCGGTTTTGAACGAGATCGCACGAAGCCGAGATCGAGGCCGCCATTCTCGACCGCTTCGCGTTGGGCATCCATCGACAATTCCTGAA
>BACX01000642.1 GCA_000333335.1 Sphingomonas-like bacterium B12
ATTCGCGCGGCATGGCGCCGAGCAAGACCGACAGATCGATCTTTCCGCCTATGTCGGGGCCACGCACGCGACACCCCGGATCGAGCTGGTGTTCGGCGTGGCGCAGCGTTTCTGAGCCTGCGATGAAGTCCCGCGACGAGGCACGGATCGACCGTCTCTTTCACCTGCTGATCGGCGTCTATCTGGGCGGCGGCGTGCTGAATTCGATCGTCAACCTGCTCGTCCCCAGACTGAAGATGACGCTCGGCCTGGATTACGCGCAGGCGCTGTGTGTGCACCTGGCCTATTATTCGAGTTACCTGATCTTCGCCCTTCCGATCGCTTTGTGGTCGGTTCGGCTGGGCTATATGCGCGCCATCGCCATCGGTCTCACGACGATGGCGGCGGGTTGCCTGTTCTTCGTGCTGGCACAGGGCGAGCGGAGCTTCCTGCTGGTTCTGGCATCTTTGCTGGTGATGTCGTCCGGCGTTACCTTCCTGCAGATTTCGGGGAATGCGGTGACGACGGTCTTCGGCCCGTCGACGCGCATGGCATCGCGCTTCACGCTGCTTCAGGCGTTCAATTCGTTCGGCACGGTGATGGGGCCGCTGATCGGCGCATGGTTCCTGCTGGGCGAAGACGATGCGGCCGCACCGCTGCTGCCCTTCGCCATCGGGGCAGCAGGGCTGATCCTGCTCGCTACGACATTCTGGCTGAATCGCGATATGCTGGTCCAAGCTCGCTCGGGTGGACCGATGCTGCACCGGCTCGGCGCCGTCGGCGGCACCGGGCGGATGCGTTTCGGCGCCATCGCCATCTTCGTCTATGTCGGGGCGGAGGTGACGATCGGCACGCTTGCCGTGAACTACCTGATGCTGCGCGATACCGTGGGACTCTCGGCTGTGCTCGCCGGACGGCTTATCAGCCTGTATTGGGCGGGCGCCATGATCGGTCGGTTCGTGGGAGCGTTTCTCCTCCGCCGGATCGGCCCGGCGCCGATTCTGCTCGTGGCAAGCACAGGAGCCGTCCTGTTGCTGGCGGTGTCGATCTTCGCGCAGGGCTTGCCGGGCGCGGTGGCGATCCTGTCGATCGGCCTGTGCAACTCGGTGATGTTTCCGCTGATCTACGCACTCGCCCTGCCGGACGAGGAAGCGGATGCTCAGATCGCCGCGATGGTGCTTTGCATGGCTGTGGTGGGTGGTGCCATCATCCCCGTCGCCACGGGGCTCGTCGCCGATCGCATCGGCCTCGCCCGGTCCTTCATCGTGCCGGGATTGTGTTATTGCGTGATCTTCGCCTTCGCCCGCACACGCCGTCCGGCTATGGGAACCGCATGACCGTCACCATCAAGGATGTCGCCGAAAAAGCCGGGGTCTCCACCAAGACCGTATCGCGCGTGATGAACGGCGAGGCTCACGTCCGTCCCGAATTGCGCGATACGGTGATGCGGGTGGTCGAGGAACTGGGCTATCGCCCCAACGCCTTCGCACGCAGCCTGTCGAGCGCGCGATCCTACCTGCTTGGAATGTTCCTCGATGACCCAGCCTGGTCCGGCTATGCGGCGGGTATGCAGCGGGGGGCACTGATCCGCAGCCGCCAGCGGCATTACCATCTCGTCGTCGAACCGGTCGACAGCAGGATCGAAGGCTGGGAGGTCGATCTGATGCACGGCATCGCCAGCCTGCGGCTGGATGGCGCGATCCTGACGCCGCCGCTTTGCCGCAAGGTGTCGTTGCTGGAGCGGCTGGAGGCGATCAAGCTCCCGTACGTTCGCATCTCGCCAGGCGAGGACGAGGGGCGCTCGGGCGTCGTCGATATCGACGAGGAAGGCGCCGCCTTCGCGATGACCGATTATCTGCTCCAGCTCGGGCATCGCGACATCGGTTTCATCGAGGGTATTCCCAGCCACGCGGCGACACCCAAGCGCCGGGCCGGTTTCCTGTCCGCCATGCACCGTGCCGGCCTGCCGGTCGACGCGGCCAATATCGTTCCCGGCGATTTCACCTTCCGTGGCGGTATCGAAGGCGGCGAAGCGCTGCTTGGCCGGTCGAAACGCCCTACCGCGATCTTCGCGAGCAATGACGATATGGCGCTGGGCGTGTCGGCGGCCGCCGCCAAGCTCGGCATATCTGTGCCGGGCGATGTCTCGATCGCCGGCTTCGACGATGGCCCGACGGCGCGCGTCGCCTGGCCTCCAATCACGACCATCCGTCAGCCGGTCGGTGACATGGCGGCGGCGGCGGTCGATATCCTGATCGACCCGGCTTACCGCGAGGCGCCGGCCGATCGGCGTTTTCATCAGCAATTGCCGTATGAGCTGATCGTCCGGGGCAGCACGGCCCCGCCTGCATCGTAAGCGTTCAGGCGATGGTCTCGATCGGGCGGGCGACCGGCGTCGCCGGTTCGGGCACGGGATCGTGCGCGTCCTTGTAGAAGAAGAGTATCAGCATCCCGGTCGCGATCACGTTCTGGACGAGCGCGTGAAGGCCTGCCCCATGCAATCCCAGCCACCAGATCAGGAGCGGCAGGAGAGGATAGAGCGCGAGATTGGTGGCGAGCGTCGCCGTCATCGAACGCTGGGGTTTGCCGAGTGCCGTCAACCCGGAGGTGATCGGCGATGCGATCAGCGCAGCCAGCCGGGCTCCCGCGATGAGTGTCACGATCGCGACGCCGCCCTGGAAGGTGTGTCCACCCAGCAGTGGCAGAAGGCGATCGCCCGCGAACCAGAAGGCGAGCACGATCGGCGTCCCGAGCGCGCCCGCCAGCGTCGCGCTTCGCCATACCGTGCGGCGCAGCTGGTCGAAGCGACGCTTGGCGACGAGATCGGCCAGCACCGCATAGCTGGCTTGCGAGAGCAGGATGGCGGGCTGCTGGAGCAGGGTGGTCGCCCGCTGCGCCAGCGAGAACAGGCCGGCTGCGACCGGACCCAGCATCCAGCCGATCGTCAGCGGCGCGAGATTGGGCGCCAGCTCGCGCAAAGTGAGATCGAAATTGGTCACCAGGATGAAGCGCCCGAAGCCTTCCCCATCCCGCAGTAGCCCGCGCCAGGGACCGCGTAGCCGCTGACCCACGGCGAGTTTCCGCCACGCGACAAGGCCGAAAACCCACATCGCTCCGCCTTCCGCGATCGATGAGAGCAGCCAGACGAACAGGAAACCGTCCAGCCCGCCGCCGCACGCCCAGACGATCAGTGTGCCGATCAGGCGGACGCTCGGCGATACCGCCTGATGCAGCCCCACGAGGTCGAAACGCCCCGCAATCTGCAGCAGCCCCTGCGGCGTGGCGCGAACATTGGCGAATACGGCGAGACTGTAGGGCACGGCCATGCGCATCGCCTCGGCCGACCATCCGAGCCGCGGACCGACGAAGGGCACCGCCACCAGCGCAACGACCAACGCCAGGATGCCGAGCATCCCCTCGATCAATGCCATGAAGCGCACGATCCGCGCCAGTCGCTCCGGATCCCCGGCCTCGACCGCGAGCGCGCCGTATCGCACCACGCCATGGAAACCGGAAAAGGCGATCAGGCTGCCCAGGAATACGACATAGCCGTTCACCAGGATCAGCTCGCCATAATCGTGAACGCCCAGTGTTCGGGCGACGACCACGAGATAGACGAGGCTCATCAGCCCTGCCGCAGCCTTGCCGCCGAGCAGGTGGGCAAGATTGGCGAGCACGCGTTTCAGGGCTGATTCGGCTTGCATTTTCCGTTCGGTGATCTAGCCGCGCACCCTCCGCGTCGAGGCGCCGGTCTGTCGGTCGGCCACGCATTATCCCCATTCCGTGCGAAATGCACGTCGGTCCGTGTCATCAAAGATTCCATGAGCGTCTTTTAATGGGCAGGACAGGCTGCGGGTCGGCCGGCTCGGCTACGTCTCATATTCGGATGCATCTACGCACGGCGGCTATGAAGATCGGCTTTCTCTTCAATCACGACCAGATCCACCAGGTCGCTCATTCGCTGCCCATCGCGATGGCGCTGGCGCGGCAGGCACCTTCGCAGGATATTGTGATCGCGACGACGAGCCGCCGCCTGACCGACGAGGTGCGCCGGCACCTGACGGCTGCCGGGATCGATCTCCCGATCAAGCAACTCGGCCTGCGCACCCGTCTCACCCGGGTCGCCGCCCGGCATCTGGAGGCCGTGCTGCCGGTCT
>BACX01000641.1 GCA_000333335.1 Sphingomonas-like bacterium B12
TGGAGCGCGCCATCGCGCAGGCGAGGGGGCCGGTGGTTCTGATCGCGCACAGCCTCTCCTGCCATCTAGTCGCATGGTGGGCCGCTCTGGCAGGTGAAGGCGCCGCGCGGCCGGTGGCCGGGGCGTTGCTGGTGGCGCCGACCGATCTCGACCGGGTGAGCCTCGACCGTCGGATCGCGGAGTTCGCGCCGTCGCCGCGCAGCGTGCTGCCGTTCCCCACGGTCGTCGTGGCCAGCCGCAACGATCCCTGGTGCGAGATGCATCGATCGCGGGAGATGGCTGGGAACTGGTTGGCCGCCTGGTGCGATGCCGGGGAGGCGGGGCATATCAACGCCGCCTCCGGCCTTGGCGAGTGGCGAGACGGCCAGCGCATCCTCGACCGGCTGCTCGATCATGTCTGCGCGCGCGACGCCCGTCGGCTCGACGATGATGCCGTCCGGTTTGAGCCGGAAATGGTCGTCGCTGTGCCCGCCTGATCAGAAAACCGTTCCTTTCTCGATCCCTATCCGGCATGTGTCGCTTCAGGGAACAGGGGGCGGCCGTGAGGGGAGTGGGGTTCGTCGCGACGTTGGGCGTGCTCGCCGGCGTCGCCAGCGCGGGGCAAGCGGAAGAGCGCGACCTGTGCGTCGATCGGCCGGGCAAGGCGACGCCGAGCTGCACGCTCGACGCGGGCCATTTCCAGATCGAGGCGGGTCTGTTCGATTACGCTCACAGCCACGATTCCGACACGGAGGAAGACGATTATTCGACTAGTAATCTGCTGCTGGTCTACGGGGTAAGCGACAGTCTGGAAGCCCGGATCGGCTGGAATGGCTACGGCTGGACCCGCTCGCGCGACCGGAAGACCGGCGCGATCGATCATGGTCGTGGCGCGGGCGACCTGACGCTCTCCTTCCGTCAGAACCTCCGTCACCCGGACGACCAGGGGACGGCGTTCGCGATCCAGCCGAGCGTGACTCTTCCCGTGGGCAACAACCCGGTCGGCGCGGGAACGTGGAGCGCCGGCGTGGTGGTGCCGTTCGGCGCCGATCTGGCGGAGAACTGGCGTCTGACGCTTGATCCCGAGGTGGATGCGGCCGCCGATTCCGATCGCCATGGACGGCATCTCGCCTATGCGCTTGCGGCCGCCGTCACGCGATCCATCGGCGATGCTTGCAATTGAGCGCCGAAAGCTGGGCA
>BACX01000640.1 GCA_000333335.1 Sphingomonas-like bacterium B12
ACGATGACAGCTATGTCGAGGGCCAGTTCGATCCGGGGAAGGTATCTTCCACGAATCCAGCCCGGAATATCGGCGCAATCCGGACAAGTTCGTGATGCCGGTGCTCAAGATCGACTATAAGAACGACGCGTTCGAGGTCGTCAGCAACACCAGCTATTTCAAGCGTCGCAACATCTCCGGCTATGACGGCACGGTCTACGATCTGAGCTATTACCAGACGCTGCCGATCGACCCGACCGGCGAGGATCCGGCGACACCGCCGACCCTGCTCCTGCCGCGCGGCATCAATCCGGATGTCTCTTATTATCTGAGCCCCAGCGTCGTCACCAACCGTCAGCGCATCTTCACGCAGGAACTGCGCATCCAGTCGGTCGATCCGACCGCTCCGATCACCTGGGTGGCGGGCGTCTTCTACCAGAAGCAGCGCCAGCTCAGCCGCGAGGAACTGGTCGATCCGCACGGCAATCAGCTGTTCGAGCAGCTCTTCGGCATGTCGCTGGAGGATTATTTCGGTCAGGCGGCGGGCGCCGACGGGCCGATCCCGCTCTATGACGGGCGCGACAGCTACATCAACCAATCGATCAGCCACGAGAAGCAGATCGCGGTGTTCGCCGACGTCACCTGGCACATCACGCCCAAGCTCTCCGTCACCGGTGGCGGTCGATACGAGAAGGTGAGCTATAACTTCACCAACTTCGCCGATGGTCCGCAGAATTACGGCCGCACCGATGCGCAGGGCGGCACGTCGTCCAAGCCCTTCACGCCCAAGGCGAACATCAGCTGGCAGGCGACGCAGGACAATCTGTTCTATGGCACCTATGCGCGCGGCTTCCGCCCCGGCGGTGCCAACGCGCCCGTGCCCTACGATGCCTGCTCGGACGATTTCGACAATCTCGGCATCACCGGCGCGCCGTCCTCCTACAAGTCCGACAAGGTCGACAGTTTCGAGATCGGCACCAAGGACAAGTTCTTCGATCGCAAGCTGTCGATCGAGGCGAGCGCCTTCACCATCCAGTGGAAGGGCATCCAGCAGTTCGTCAACCTGCCGACCTGCGCGATCCGCTATATCGACAATCTCGGCCAGGCCCGCGCGCGCGGCTTTGACCTGCAGATGACGGCCAATCCGATCCCCGGCATCACCGTCGACATGGCGCTCGGCTATACCGACAGCCGCTATACCAAGACGGCGCAGTACGCGACGCCGACCTCGATCCTGGCGGTGAAGGGCGACAGCCTCGGCGGATCGCCGTGGACCGCCAGCATCGGCGTGCAGTACGATTTCCCGGCGTTCGGCGAGAAGGGCTTCGCGCGCGTCGATTACCAATATTCGAGCCCGAGCAAGCGGACCAAGGAGATGGACCCGCTGACCGCCAACTACGATCCGGGCGTGGTCGCGTCCGATGCGCAGCACTTCGTCGGCCTGCGCGCCGGCGGCATCATCGGCGGCTTCAACGTCTCGGTGTTCGTGGACAACCTGCTCGACAGCGCGCCGCTGCTCGATCGCAGCCACCAGGGTGTCGATACGCTGCTGTATACCGACACCACCTGGCGCCCGCGCACCGTCGGCCTGACCGCCAGCTACCGGATGTGACGCAGGCGCTTCCCTTGTAGGATTGCGAATGTCATGAGGCGGGCATGAAGATGCCCGCCTCTTTCCAACTCGATCGAACGAGCGAGCGGCTTTTCGTTCGGCTCGTTGCTGTCAACTTCGTCAATTTCGGGAGCCTGCGATGACCTCGATCGGTATCCTCGGCTTCGACGGCCGCATGGGACAGGCGATCGACGCGGCGGCGAAGGCGGCGGGCGTCGCGGTCGCCGGCGGAATCGACAAGGGCGATCCGGATCTCGCGGCGCTTGCGGGGCAGGCCGACGTGCTGATCGACTTCACCGCGCCCGATGCGCTGGCGAAGCATCTCGATGCGGCGGTGGCCGCCGGCACGCCGGTGGTGATCGGCACCACCGGTCTGTCGTCGGAGGATCATGCGCGGATCGACGCGGCGGCGCAGTCGATCGCGATCGTCCAGACCTACAACACCTCGCTCGGCATCACGATGCTGCGCGGACTGGTGGAGGAGGCGGCGCGGCGGCTGGGGCCGGACTGGGACATCGAGATCGTCGAGATGCATCACCGCCACAAGGTCGATGCGCCATCGGGCACCGCTTTGCTGCTGGGGGCCGCCGCCAATGCCGGGCGCGGCGCCGCCGACGGACAGAGCCTCAATCGGCTCGACCGGATGGGGCAGGGGCCGGGTGCCCGCGAGGAGGGGGGCATCTACTACGCCTCACTACGCGGTGGATCGGTGGCGGGCGATCATCAGGTGGTGTTCGCGACCGACGGCGAGCGCATCGAGATCGGCCACCGCGCCGAAAATCGCGGCATCTTCGCGCGGGGCGCGCTGAAGGCGGCGCTGTGGCTCGCGGACGGGCGTCCGGCCGGCCGCTACGCGATGGCCGACGTGCTGGGTCTGTGAAAAAGGCCGACGTCTTCGAATTCTATCGCCGTCTGGCCGAGGGCGATCCTGCTCCCGAGACGGAGCTGAAGTGGACGAATCCCTATACGCTGGTTGTCGCGGTCGCGCTCTCCGCGCAAGCGACCGACGTGGGTGTCAACAAGGCGACCCGGCGGCTGTTCGAGGAGGTCGATACCCCGGCGAAGATGCTAGAATTGGGGGAGACCGGCCTCAAGGAGCACATCAAGACGATCGGCCTGTTCAACACCAAGGCGAAGAACGTCATCGCCGCCGCGCAGATCCTGGTCGATCGCTTCGGCGGCGAGGTGCCGGAGGATCGCGCGGCGCTGGAGAGCCTGCCGGGCGTCGGCCGCAAGACCGCCAACGTCGTTCTCAACGTCGCCTTCGGGCACGAGACGATCGCGGTGGACACGCACATCTTCCGCGTCTCCAACCGCACCGGCCTTGCGCCGGGCAAGGATGTGCGGGCGGTCGAGGACAAGCTCGAGAAGGTGACGCCGCAGCCGTTCCGGGCGGGCGCGCACCACTGGCTCATTCTTCATGGCCGGTACATCTGCAAGGCGCGAAAACCGGAATGCTGGCGATGTCCCGTCGCCGATCTGTGCCGCTTCCGGCCGAAGACGCCTCCGCCGGGCGCGGTGGCGTAAATCAGGCGTGTCAGGCGTTTATCCAGCAGAGATGCCCAGTCGGAGCAGGTTGCCATGAACCGTCCCCTCGCCACCATCCTCCTGATCGCCGCCATCGCCGGCCCGGCCGTCGCGCGACCGCTCAAGCCCGATCAGGAGGCGAAGATCCAGCCTGCCGGCCCGCCCGTGAGCTGCATCTCGCTCCACAACATCCGCGAGACCCGCGTGCGGGACGACAGCACGATCGATTTCTACATGAACGGCGGCCAGGTCTATCGCAACAAGCTGCCCAACAGCTGCCCCTCGCTCGGTTTCGAGGAACGGTTCGGCTACGAGACCAGCATCGATCAGCTCTGCAACGTGGATATCATCCACGTCATCACCTCCAGCCCGCCGATGCGCGGGGCGTCGTGCGGCCTCGGCCAGTTCCAGCCGATCAGCGGCGCACCGAAATAACAGGCGGGTGGGGCTGGCGGGGCGCGAAACGCTCTGCTAAGCGCCCGCTCAGGCACCCGTAGCTCAGCTGGATAGAGCGCTGCCCTCCGAAGGCAGAGGCCACAGGTTCGAATCCTGTCGGGTGCGCCAATCATCACCATAGCAGGCCGGCCAGCGGGCGATCCCGCGCGCCGCTGCGACATCCGTTCAACATGACCAAAACTTAAGCTCGCGGACGGGTACGCCGCCATATGGGGCGGCCCATGCGCTCCGCCATGAGGGCTGCGTGATCGCCGGTTTCGGCGCGCGAAGACCGGTGTGTTGCGGCGATCGGAGCCTGCGTGAGAATGAGCGGAGTGTATCGGCGGGCGATGGGCGCCGCCGGGCTTACCAGCATGTACGGCCTTCTGCTGGTGGCCGCGCCGGCACGCGCGCAGACCGTCGCACCGGCCCCCGCCGCGCCATCGTCGGATTCCTTCTCCAAGGCGGACGCGACCGAGGCGGCGGAGGCGGCGAAGGACGAGATCCTCGTCACCGCCCACCAGCAGCATGGCGCGGTCGCCACCGACATTCCGCCGCAGGTGACGATCAACTCCGCGGCCATCTCGGCGCTGGGCGCGGCCGATCTGCAGGAGGTGTTCGATCTCTTCGCGCCGGAATTCCGCAACGGCCAGAGCGCGCCCGGCAAGGCGGGCGACACGCCGATCGTGCTGGTCAACGGGCAGCGCATCGCCGGTTTCGCCGCGATCAAGGATCTGCCACCCGAGGCGATCCGCCGGATCGAGGTCTATCCGGAGAAGGTCGCGCTCCAATATGGCTATGACGCCAGCCAGAAGGTTGTGAACGTCGTCCTGCGCAGCAACTATCGCGCGCTGACCCTGCTCGGCCGCTACACCGCCGCGCCGGAGAACTGGCGCGGCGTCTACCGGGCGAAGGCCGATCTGCTGCGGATCGGCGAGAATTCGCACTGGAACCTCGATCTCGATTACGCGCACCAGGATCCGATCTATTCGGGCACCACGCTGGCCGATCCGGGCGCGACCGACACGACGGTGCCCGCCCATACGCTCGCCACGCAGAGCGACGACCTGACGATCAGCGGCGACGCGACCCGCCAGATGGGCGGGCTGACGGCGGAGCTTGCCGGGCGGCTCGAACTCCATGCGCTGCAGAGCAGGTTCGGCCTGTCGGACGACGACGGCGCGCTGCTCGTCGCGCAGGGATCGCCGGGCCTGATCTCCGGCCCGCGCTACCGATCGGACCAGACGGTCGATGCCCAGACCAGCCTGACGCTGAATGGCAAGCTCAGCGAGTGGCACTGGTCCTTCATCGGCAAGCTGGACGATACGACCCGCACCATCGACACGCTGGACGGGCCGGGGCGGTTCGACACGATCCAACTGCCCTCGCCGGGCATGCTCGCGCACCATTGCGATGGCCCGGCCGACACCGGATGCGTGGTGACGGACCAGCGCACGGCGAGCGGCGATTTCTATCTCAACGGCAAGCTGTTCGCGCTGCCGGCGGGATCGGCCAGCGCCTCGATCCGGACCGGTTTCGTCCTGTCCGGTATCCGCAGCGAGGCACCGGGCGCGGGTGAGTACCAGACGCTCAATCGCAATGAGGGCAACGTCCAGGCCAATCTCGATCTGCCGGTCACCACCGCGCGATCGCCGATCGGCAAGCTGACCGTCGGCATCAACGGCGAGGCCCGGCACCTTTCGGATTTCGGTACGCTCACCACCATCGGGTCGAGCCTGCAGTGGACGCCGATCAAGCCGGTCGAGATCGTGGCCTCGGCGCGGCGGGAGGAGCAGGCGCCGGACCTGTCGCAGCTCGCCCAGGGGTTGCTCGTCACGCCGGACCTGCGCGAATTCGATTTCGTCACCGGGCAGACGTCGATCGTGCAGCAGGCGGTGGGCGGCAATCTGGCGCTCGACCGTGAACGCGCGCGCATCGCGGATATCCGGGCGCAGGTCACGCCGCTCGCCAATCTCCAGCTTTCGGCCGAATATACGATCGAGCACGATCGCAATCCGATCTTCAACGTCACCGCGGCGACGGCCGAGACGGAGGCGGTATTCCCCGGCTCCTTCACCCGCAACGCGGATGGCTATCTGACCGGCGTGGACGATCGCCCGGTCAATCTCTATTCGCGCGATCAGCAGCGTATTCGATGGGGACTCAATTACTCGACCGCCTTCGGCCCGGCCAATCCGGCACCGGGGCGGGACGGCAAGCCGATGGCGCGCGACCAGTTCCAGATCGCGCTGTATGACACCTGGCGCCTGCAGGACGACGTGCGACTTCAGCAGGGATCGCCCCGGCTGGATCTGCTCGACGGCGATTTCATCAGCGATACCGGCGGCACGCCGCGCCACGAGCTGGAATTGCAGACCACCGTCGCCACCCGCTTGTGGAGCGCCGACATCAACGCGCGCTGGCAGGCGCCGACCCATGTCATGGCCGGCCCGCTGGCGGACGAGGATCTGACATTCTCGCAAGGCGTCACGCTCGATCTGCGGCTGCAGCTCAACATGGGCGAGATCGGCTGGCTGAACCGCGTGCTGCCCTTCCTGCCCGGCAAGCTCAACATCTCGGCCGACAATATCCTGGGGGCGCATGCCACGGTGCACGATGCTCATGGCGTGGTGCCGGCGGCCTATAGCGAATCCTACATCAACCCGACGGGGCGGACGTTCCGGATCACGCTGCGCAAGCGCTTCCACTGATCCGCACGTAGGCCGCGATCGGCGGCACCCGGTTCATCCACAGGGATTTTTCGGCTTGCCATAAAGCGGTCATGAGTCGGGGGCAAAGGCGCGCCACGAACCGGAAGCGCCAACAAAGGCGCTCGGACGCAAGGGGCAAGACATGACTCATATTAAATCCGCCGCGTGGCTTCTGGCTGGAATCGCCGGGCTTTCGCTGATCCCGGCGACCGCCTACGCGCAGGCCGCCGGCGACGACAACGCCATCATCGTCACGGCGCAGCGCCGCACCGAGAATGCGATGAGCGTGCCGATCTCGGTTTCGGTGATCAGGCCCGAGGCGCTCCATGACTATCAGGCCGGCGGCGCCGACACGCTGCTGTCGCTCTCCGGCCGCGTGCCCAGCCTGTACGTGGACGACACCACTGGCCGCATCTTCCCGCGCTTCTACATTCGCGGCCTCGGCAATATCGATTTCTATCTCGGCGCCTCGCAGCCCGTGTCGATCATCCAGGACGACGTGGTCGAGGAGCATGTCGTGCTGAAGTCGAACCCGGCCTACGATATCGCGCAGGTCGAGGTGTTGAAGGGCCCGCAGGGTTCGCTGTTCGGCCGCAACACCACCGCCGGCATCATCAAGTTCGACAGCGCCCAGCCGACCGAGACGTGGCAGGGCCAGGGCTCGCTGAGCTATGGCCGCTTCAACAGCGTGAACGCCGATGTCGGCGTCGGCGGCCCGCTGACCGAGGATGGTCGCGTGAGCTTCCGCCTGTCCGGCCTGTACCAGCATCGCGACGACTGGATCGACAACACCTACACCGGCCTGACCGACGACGGCACCAAGACCGGCAAGAACGTGATGGGCGGCTATGACGAGCGCGACGTGCGCCTGCAGCTGCTGTTCAAGCCCACGGAGGATCTCAGCATCCGCCTGTCCGGCCATTATCGCGACTATGACGGCACCGCGACGCCCTTCTATCGCGGTTCGATCAAGGTCGGCACCGATGCCGTGCCGTCCGATTTCGATCGCGGCCAGGTCGCCAACGACGAGGCGCACAACAATCCGCAGAGCTACAAGATGCACGGCGTGTCGGCCAAGGTCGGCTACGATTTCGGCGGCATCACGCTGACCTCGATCACCGCGTGGGAACATGCGGCGGGCCACAGCCTGGGCGATACCGACGGTGGTGCTGCCGCCAATTTCGGCGGCGTCGCGCCGAACTATTGCGCGGCCGGCTGCGGCATGTCGCAGGGCCGCCTGCGCGGGCTCGACCAGTGGACCCAGGAAGTCCGCCTCGCCAGCGACGACACCGGCCGCTTCAAGTGGCAGGTCGGCGGCATCTACTTCGATTCGCGTGACCATACCGAGTTCGACCAGCGCAGCTTCTTCCTGACCAGCAACGCGCTGGGCACCGCGCCGAACCCGAACAACTGGGTGCTACTGCACGACGTGAACAAGAGCTGGGCCGCCTTCGGTCAGGCGAGCTATGCGCTCACCGACAAGCTGACGGTGACCGGCGGTGTGCGCGTGACCAAGGACACCAAGACGACCGACCTGCTCGAGCATCCGAACTTCGCGACGCTGAGCGTACCGGTGACCGCGCCGACCTCGTCCTACGAGTGCGGCAACAGCACCCACTGCCGCCTGTCGGACACCAAGCCGAGCTGGGATGCGAGCCTGCTCTATCGCGTGAACCCGGATATCAGCGTCTACGCCCGTGTCGCGCGCGGCTTCCGCGGCCCGACCATCCAGGGCCGCTCGGCAGTCTTCGCGACGGCCTATTCCACGGCCAACTCGGAAACCAACACCAGCTACGAAGCCGGTTTCAAGACCGCGTTCCTGGACAACAAGGTCCACTTCAACGTCTCGGGCTTCTACTATGAGGTGAAGAACATCCAGCTCAACGGCAACGAGAGCAACGGCAACGGCGTGCTGTTCAATGCCAACAAGGGCAAGGGATATGGCATGGAGGCCGAGCTCGACGCGAAGCCGACGCAGAACCTGCACATCAATGCGGGCCTGAGCCTGCTGCACACCGAGATCGTCGACAAGAATGTGTACGCGCAGGTCGGCGCGGCGGGTGGCGTGCTGTCCGAAACGGTGCTGAACCCGGTCGTGAAGGTCGGCAGCAACTATTTCGCGCAGATCAACGGCAATCCGTTCCCGAACGCGCCGGATTACAACGTCAACGTCAGCGCCCAGTATGACTTCCCGATCAGCGATACGAGCAAGCTGTTCGTCGGCGGTGATTTCAACATGCAGGGCAAGACCAACTTTGTCGCCTACCAATCGGTCGAGTACAAGGCTGACGGCAATTTCGAGCTGGGCGCGAAGATCGGCTACGCCTTCAAGAGCTATCAGGTGGCGTTCTTCGTGCGCAACCTGACCAACGAGAAGAACCTGATCGACGTGATCGACACCTCGAACTACCGCGCCGGCATCTACAACGAGCCGCGCGTGTTCGGCGTGACGCTGAGCGGCTCGTTCCGCTGATCGGATGAAGAAGGGCGCCTCCCTTCCCATCGAGGGAAGGGAGGTGCCCTTCTTTTATTCCTCGACGTCGATCAGCCCGCGCCCGTCGCCGATATCGGCGCGGATCGCATCGGCCAGACCCGCCGCATCGCCGCGCACGATCGCGTCCAGCGCCTGCTGGTGCTGATCGACCAGCCGCGCCGTGCCGACCCGCCCGTATACCACCCGCATCAGCGGGCCGAAACGCATCCACAGCGTCTCGATCATCCGCGTCAGCACGCCTGCTCCACGCGCGCGATAGATCAGGAAGTGGAAGGCGTAGTTGTTTTCCATGTAGCTGTTGACGTCGCCGCTCTCGATCGCGGCGTCGATCGCGGCGTCGGCGGCGCGCAGCTGGCGGATCAGCTTCGCGTCGATCGCGGGGAGGGCGAGGGCGGCCGCCTCCGGCTCCAGCAGCAGCCGACAGTGCATCACCTCTTCCAGCAGCTCGGGCGTCATCACCGGCACGATGATCTTGCGCTTCGATCGGATCTCCACCGCGCCCTCGGCGGCGAGGCGGGAGAGGGCGTCGCGCACGGGCATCTGGCTCACGCCGAGTTGCTGCGCGAGGCCGCGCGTCGAGATGCCGAGGCCCGGCGCGATGCGGCCGGTGATCAGGCGCTGGCGCAGCTCGTCATACACGCCGGCGCGGAGCGTCGCCTCGCCTTCCTGCTCCTTTTCGTCGGTCTTGCTCAGCTCAGCAGCTCCCCTACGGCGCGGTGCGCCTGATCGATCGCCACGCTGGTATAGGCGCCACGCCCGGAATCCGCATTGGCAATCGCGATCCGGCCGAATCTTTTGCGCGCGATCACATTGGGTTGCTGATCCTCCGGCAGCACCGGCTCCCACAGCGGATTGAATTCGGGCGCATAGCCGTGCGGCCAGCGGTTGACGGTGATGCCGGTGATGTCGCGATCCGGATCGAAGCCGCCGCCGGCCAGCGCGCGGCCCATCTCGTCGCGGATATGATGCTCATATTCCTCGAACGGTGTTTGCAGCAGCGCCATGCGGCCGGCACGGTTCTGGTCGAACTCGGGGAGACCGGGCTGGCAGGGGACATGCTCCATCCGCACGATGGTGGGCTTCGACGGATCGCGCGGCGTCGAATAGCCGCCGACGTCCACCACCTCGTTCAGCCCGAAATCGGTGAAGTAGCAGCCCGGCGCATAGACACGGTTGATCTTGAGTTGGTCGAACGCCTGCCAGTTGGCCAGCTCCACCGAGGTATAGACGAGCGGTGCCTTCACCAGATCGTGCAGCGCGGCTTTCTGCGGGTCGGGCAGTTCGGTCACGATATAGGGGATCATCATGTTCCAGCTGGCCATGATTACCTGTTTGGCGCGGACCGCCTTCAGGTCCATGCCGGTGACGTAGGTCACCTGCACCTCGCGCGCCGTGTCGGGCGATCCGAGATGGTGCACGGCCAGCGCGATCGAGGAGAGGCGGATGCGGACGGCATGGTCCGGCCGATCGAGCTGGCTGTAATCGGCCTGCGCCAGCACGCTGTCGGCGGCATCCTTGCCGGGCAGCGCCTCGGGGATCAGTGAACGCACCAGCAGGCGCGCGATGGTGGCGTTGCCGTCCGGAAAATGGAGTGTGTAGCTACCGCCGGTCTGGGCATAGCCGTAGGGCGTGAAGCCCATCCGATCGATGCCGCCTTTCTCTAGCTTCAGTCCCTCGAAACCTGGGAAGCCCATGCCCCATGCATCGAGCGCTGTGATCGCATCGATCCCCACGCCCCACCAGCCCTGCGACCGCGGCTGGAAATAGGCGAGCGCCTGCGGATCGGCCTTGGCATAATCGGCCAGATAGGCCTTGTAGGAGATGCGGCTGAGCTTGTCCTTCATCTCGGCCGAGGAGAGGCCGGGCATCCACGCCCCGCCGCCGCTTTCGATCGCCGCGATGTTGCGCTTCGCCTCGTCGGAGAGCGGTGCCTTGGCGAGCAGATCCGGCCAGGGCGTCGCCTTGGTGCCGACCGCCAGATGATCCGCCCCGAAGGTCTGCTTGTCGAAGAAGATGCCGTGGCCGAGGCCGCGCGATCGATAGAAATCCTCTTTCTCGATACCCTTCATCGCCTCCACGTCGAGGCCGATCGCCTTGAGCAGCCCGTCCGCCTGCGGGCTGTAGGGGTAGGGACTGTCGATGCCGAGCGTGCCGCCGTTGCAGAGCAGAGTGGGCGATCCGGCCGGGCGAAACTCGTTGCGCTTGGCATGGCCGCCGAAATCGTCGTGATTCTCGATGATCAGGATGCGCGCATCGGGCTTGGCCTGACGGAAGAAATGCGCCGCCGACAGGCCACTGATCCCGCCGCCCACGACGATCAGGTCGTATCGTTCCCCGGTATCGACCGGATTGCCCTTGCCCGGATGTCCGCCGTCGCGCAGCACATGCGCCTGCTCGAACGCACCGGGATGCGATCCGCGCAGGCCCGTGCGGAGCGGGGGATAGGTGGCGGCGAGGTCGCTCGCCGAGGCGGCGGCGTTGCCGGCGGGCGAGCAGCCGGCCAGCATGCTCGCGGACGCGAGGCCGGCGGCGCCCACCGCCACGCCGTTCACGAAATCGCGCCGGGTGATGTCTCTCGCCATGTAAGCCCCCGCAGCCGGATACTGTCACGGGCAATCTAAGATCACAGATTGAGGCGAGTCAAACGCCGATCTTGGGTTCCGGAAGTTGGCACGCGCAGGTCAACCGTCTGCGGAAGGCATACTGCGTCTCAACAACCTGATCTCGATCGCGGGGATGCCGTTGAACGGATCATCCGTGCCAACCTCGCGGATCAGGTCACCGGGCTGGAGGTGGAGGCGTGCCCCTTCCTGTATGGCCACGAACATGTGAGGCTGCTCGCCCTGCCACGGGGCCGGACGGATGGGCTGGGGGACGGCCACTTCCTGACGCCAATCGCGCGCCGTCGCCATGATGTTGAGAACGCGCATGGGGGAAGCGCCGACGATCGCCGATATGGCCTCCTCGCCGTCGAAACGTAGGATCGTACCCGGCTCGATATCCACCCATCGCCCCGAGACCCGCAGGGCGCCGACGCCGGCCAGACCAACGAGCGTTCGTTCAATGCCGGGAAAGCGCGAAAACGGGCCGTCGCGCGCGATCGTCGCCACGCTGATGCGCCAATCGAGGCCCTGATCGCCTGGCGGCGCGGAGAGGAGTTCCCGCGTCGTGCCGCCGCCATTCTTCCACGGTGTGTCGGGCTGGTCGGCGACCCGTATGATCTGCACGTCATCCCCTTCGCCGCGCCAGCCTTCGCTCAGGCGTCGATCTCTTCCCCGTCCACCCGCGCCGCATTTTCCTGGATGAAGGCGAAGCGGTGGGCGGCTTCCTTGCCCATCAGCCGATCGACCAGATCGCGCACCGCCGCCCGTTCCTCATATTCCTGCGGCAGCGTCACGCGGATCATGCCGCGAGTCTTCGGGTCCATGGTGGTTTCGCGCAGCTGTTGGGGGTTCATCTCACCGAGGCCCTTGAAGCGCGCGACCTCCACCTTCTTGCCCTTGAACGCGGTCGCCTCGATGCGGGCGCGATCCTCGTCGTCCTTGGCGTAGAGGCTCTTGGCGCCCGCCGTCAGCCGGTAGAGCGGCGGCTGGGCGAGGAAGAGGTGCCCCTTGCGCACCACGTCGGGCATTTCCTGGAAGAAGAATGTCATCAGCAGGGTGGCGATGTGGGCGCCGTCGACGTCGGCGTCGGTCATGATGACGATGCGTTCGTAGCGCAGCTGGCTGGCGTCGCTGCGCTCGCGCGTGCCGCAGCCGAGCGCCTGGATCAGATCGGCGATCTCCTGGTTTGCCAATATCTTGGCGCTGTTCGCGGACGCGACGTTGAGGATCTTGCCGCGGATCGGCAGCACCGCTTGCGTCTTACGGTCGCGCGCCTGCTTGGCCGATCCGCCGGCCGAATCGCCCTCGACGATGAACAGCTCGGTGCCTTCGGGCGAGTCCGACGCGCAGTCGGTTAGCTTGCCGGGAAGCCTGAGCTTCCGTCCCGAAGTCGCTGTTTTTCTTTTGACGTCGCGTTCCGCCTTGCGGCGCAGGCGCTCGTCCATGCGATCCAGCACGTAACCGAGCAGCGCCTTGCCGCGATCGAGGTTCTGGCCGAGGAAATGGTCGAAATGGTCGCGCACCGCGCCTTCCACCAGCCGCGCGGCATCGGGCGAGGTGAGGCGGTCCTTGGTCTGGCTCTGGAACTGCGGATCGCGGATGAAGACCGATAGCATCAGCTCCGAACCGGTCATCACGTCTTCCGGCGCGATGTCCTTCGCCTTCTTGTTGCCGACCTGATCGGCGAAGGCGCGGATGCCCTTAACCAGTGCGGCGCGCAGGCCCTGTTCGTGGGTGCCGCCGTCGGGCGTCGGGATGGTGTTGCAATAATAGCTGTACGATCCGTCGGAGAAGAGCGGCCACGCCACCGCCCATTCGGCCGACCCCATGCCCTCGGCGAAATCCTGCCGGCCGGTGAAGAAGTCCGTCGTCGCGCATTCCCGCCCGCCGACCTGCTCCTTCAGATGATCGGAAAGGCCTCCGGGGAACTGGAACACCGCCTCGTGCGGGGTGTCGTCGGTCAGGATCGCGGGATCGCATTTCCAGCGGATCTCGACGCCCGCGAAGAGGTAGGCCTTGGAACGGGCGAGGCGGTAGAGGCGCTGCGGCTTGAACTTCAGCTCGCCGAAAATCTCGGTGTCGGGCACGAAGCTGACCGAGGTGCCGCGCCGGTTGGGCGCCGCCCCGACCTTCTCCAGCGCCCCTTCCGGATGCCCGCGCGAGAAACGCTGCTGGTACAATTCCTTGTTGCGCGCGACCTCGACCACCGTCTCGACCGACAGCGCGTTGACGGCGCAGACGCCGACGCCGTGCAGGCCGCCCGACGTCTGGTAGGCGCCGCCGGAGAATTTGCCTCCGGAGTGGAGCATCGTGAAGATCACCTCGAGCGCCGATTTACCCTTGTGGCGGGGATGCTCGTCGATCGGGATGCCGCGCCCGTTGTCGATCACGGTGAAGCGGTTGCCGGCCGAGAGCGTCCACCTCGATGCGGGTGGCGTGGCCGGCGACGGCCTCGTTCATTCGCATTGTCTATCACCTCGGCGGCGAGGTGATGGAGCGCCCGCTCGTCGGTGCCCCGATATACATGCCGGGGCGGCGACGGATCGGCTCGAGGCCTTCGAGCACCTCGATCGAGGATGCGTCATAGCCTTCGTTGGAGGAGCGGGGCGGGGGCGTGAAGAGATCGTCGTCGTTGGCCATCGTGTGCCAGCATAGACGGGCGAGGGCACCCGCGCCAAGCGGCGTGTGCTCGGTCCGTTCCGGATGCGGTTTCCGACTTTCGGTTACCTGCCGCTCACCATGTCGCGCGCATCACCGGCGCGGGAGGTTCGATCATGTTCGTGAGGGATCAGGCGCCGGTCATCGGCAAGCTGGGGGTGATCGTGGCGGCGGGCGCGGCCGGCATGGTGCTGGCCGCGTGGATGCGGCTGGCGAGCGGACCGGCGCCCGGATGGCCGCAGATCGTCGCGATCTGGCTCGCAGCGGGCGCGATGATCATCGTGCTGTGCCGCACGACGATGCCGGCGCAATTGCGCGGCCCGCTGGTGCTGGCGCTGATCGCGACGATGTTCTTCGGCGTCGCGCGCGGAGACATTTTCGGGGTCCATGCGGTTGGCGATCAGGTGGCGCAGGGCGTCGATCAGGCTTCGGCGGCGCGCGGTGCGATCGACAGCTATGCAACGGGCGTGGCACCGACCCCGCAGGCGGGCGAGGGTGGCGCGGAGGTCGCATTGACGGCGGGCCGCAGCGGTGGTGACGACTGGGCGCGCGACATCGATGCCGCCTGGCGGGACAGGATCGGTGGTGCCAGGGCGCGCGACATCCGCATCGAAGGCTGGGTGGACGAGGAAGGGGAGACCGACGGGCTGACCCGGATCGCGGTCGACTGGGGCGTCACCCACGGCTTCGCGAGCGCACGGTGCGGGCAGACCAGCAGCGCCGGTCGCGATCGCGCGACGATGATCGATGCGGTGGCCGAACCCATGGCACAGGCGGTGCAGCGCACGATGCGCGAGGGCAAGGCGAGCTGCCCATAAGAAAAGCCCCCGCCGTCACCGGCAGGGGCCTTGGAAGATCAGCGCACGCGCGGGCCGCCATAGGGCAGCGGCGGCGGCGGGCGGCGGTCCCGGCGCGGCATCTGGGCCTGATAGGCCTGGCCGCAATGCTGGACGCAATAGGGGAAGCCGGGGTTCACCGGATCGCCGCAGAAGTGGAAATCCGGCTCGCCCGGATGGCCGAGCGGCCACTTGCAGATGCGATCGTTGAGTTCCAGCAGCGAGGTCTTGTCAGCGATCTCGGGCGCGGGCTTGGCCGGCACCAGACGGCGCGGCGGAGCCGGCGGGATCGGCGACTGCTGCTCGCCCGGCTGCTGGCGCTGGAAGCCGCCGGGACCGATCGAGCGATAGACCGGTTGATCGGCACGCGGCTCCGCAGGTGCCGGGGCGGCAGCCGCGGGGACCGGATCGGGGCGGGGCGCCGGCGCGGGGCGCGGCTCGGGCGCCGCAGCGACCGGGCGCGGGCGAGGCGCCTCGATCTTTTCCACCTTCTCGACCTTCGGGGCAGGCGGCGGCGCGGCCTCCTTGGGCGCGGCCGGCGCGGGTGCCGCATCGTCATTGCCCTTCACGGGCGAGGGGCGGCTTTCGAGACCCAGGCGATGCGCCTTGCCGATCACCGCGTTGCGGCTGACGCCGCCCAGCTCATCGGCGATCTGGCTGGCGGTGAGGCCCTGTCCCCACAGGCTCTTGAGCTTGTCGATCCGCTCGTCCGTCCACGACATCGTTCGTTTCTTCTCCGTATCCCTTGCGGGGGCGGCACTGGAGGCTTAGGTCGCAGCCATGCTCGACCAGCCCCGCACTACCACGCAGCCCATGATCTCCCCCCCGGGCGTGCCCGTGATCAAACAGGTCAACTGGGGAGGATTGCGCACCCTCTATGTGAAGGAGGTGAGGCGCTTCTTCAAGGTCCAGCTGCAGACTGTGTGGGCACCGGCCGTCACGACGCTGCTTTATCTAGTGATCTTCACGGTCGCGCTGGGCGCGCGGGCGGCGGTTCCGGTGGGCGGCTCGACGCGGCCGTTCGCCGATTTCATCGCGCCGGGCCTGATCGTGATGGGCATGATGACCAACGCCTTCGCCAATTCCAGCTTCTCGCTGCTGGTGGGCAAGCTGCAGGGCACGATCGTCGATTATCTGATGCCGCCGCTCTCCTCGTCGGAACTGCTGGCCGGCCTGTCGCTGGCGGCGGTGACGCGGGCCTTCCTGGTCGGCGGCGCGCTGTGGATCGCGATGCTGTGCTGGCCGGGCGTGCATGTCGCCATGGCCAATCCGCTGGCGGTGCTATGGTTCGGTCTGATGGGCTCGCTGCTGCTCACCTTCCTGGGCGTGCTGACCTCGATCTGGGCGGAGAAGTTCGATCACGCCGCCGCCGTCACCAATTTCGTGGTGCAGCCGCTGGCGCTGCTGTCCGGCACTTTCTATTCGGTCGACAAGCTGGCGCCGACGTTCCGGATGATCAGCCACTTCAACCCGATTTTCTACGTGATTTCGGGCTTCCGCTACGGCTTCCTGGGCGTCGCCGATTCGCCGGTGGCGTTCGGGGCGGGCCTGCTGCTCGTCATCAACATCGCGATGGGAGCGCTCTGCTATACGCTGCTTCGCCGGGGCTGGAAGATCAAGAACTGACCGGCGCGCGTCAGGGGCACGATGCCAGCGCGCTAGGGTGGGCGCGCAACGCCGAGCCCGTCAGGATGCGTATGGCGGACCCGGACTGTTCCTGAAGCACCCACAGGCAGAAGGGCGGGTAGTGGCCCCGCGGCGTGTTCTTCAGCAGCATCTGGTAGTCCGCATCGGTGATCTGGACCCGCGTTTCTCCGGCGTTGAACGGATCGATGGAGGCGTATTTCGCCATCCCACGACCGGCTTTCTCGAAAGAATCGACGTCGTAGGGTTTCGGCGTGCCGACCGGCGCGCGCCAGTCGAAGGCGTAGAGATCCGCGAGGCGCCACGCGAAATGCCCGCCGATCGCGCCGTTGAGCGGGGCGAAGATGAGCGAGAAGACGATGAAGGCGCCTATGCTGCCCCGCCAGCCGGCGCGACGCGGCGACATGCGGGTGAGGACAAAGAAACAGGCGCCGATCGCAAGGCCGGTCAGCACGCCGATCGCGATCCCGATATCCCGCACGGCCGGCGAAATGGGCGTGACGAGCACGGTGCGCGTCGTGTTGATGTCGATGACCGCGAGGGGAAGCGGTGCCATCAGCGCGAGCATGGCGATGTCGATCCGCCTCGGCGCGCCCGCCCGCCCGAAATAGGCATCCCCGAGAGTCGTCGCTTTCGCCATCGCCCGGACCATGCCGATCGCCGGTAAACGCCCCGTTACGCCCGGATCCGGCGGGGTTGTCGGATGTCGATCGCTCCAGTAAGGAGCCTTCCCGAGATAGGCGGCCCCACGGTCGCCTTTTTGCTTTCCCGGAGCTGTTCTCCACAACGACAAGAAGGAGGCTTG
>BACX01000639.1 GCA_000333335.1 Sphingomonas-like bacterium B12
GGCGCGCCTGCGATCTCACACCGGGCTATCTGCATGTCGATCACCGCGCCGGCTATGTCCGCCACACCCGCGCCCATGTCGATCATCTGCGGGAGCGCTACGGCTACGATGCGATCCGCTTCGTGGACAAGGAGGAAGCGCGGCACCTCGTCGGTTCGTCGGGTTATCATGGCGGGCTGCTCGACATGCGCGGCGGCCATCTTCACGCGCTCAACTTCGCGCTGGGCATCGCCAGGGCGGCCGTCTCGGCCGGCGCGGCGCTCCACGAACTGTCGCCCGCCACCGCGCTCGATCGGCGGGGTGATCGCTGGACGGTCCATACGCCGCGCGGGAAAGTCGTCGCCGATCGCGTCGTCCTCGCCTGCAACGGCTATCTGCGCGGGCTTCAGCCCAAGGTCGAGCAGCGGGTGATGCCGATCAACAACTACGTCGCGGTCACCGCCCCACTGGGTGCCGAGCGTGCACAGGCGATCGTCCGCAACGGCTATGCCGTCTCCGACTCGCGCTTCGTCGTCTATTATTTCCGCATAACCCCGGACGGGCGCCTGCTGTTCGGCGGCGGGGAGAATTATTCCTACCGATTCCCCGCCGACATCGCCGGCTTCGTGCGCAGGCACATCCTCGCCATCTTCCCGCAGCTTGCGGACGTTGCGATCGAGCACGCGTGGGGCGGTACGCTGGCGATCACGCCGAACCGCCTGCCGTTCGTGCGCGAGGTCGATCCGGGGCTGATCGCGGTCGGCGGATTTTCGGGGCTGGGCGTGGTGATGGCGCCCTATGTCGGCAAGCTGGTGGCCGATGCGCTGGCCGGAGGTGTTTCAGTGGGGGGAGGGGCGGACTATGCGCGCCTCGCCCGCCTCCCGGTGCCGCGTTTCCCGGGCGGGCGGCTGATGCGCTGGCCGACCCTTGTGGCGGCGATGTCGTTCCTCGCATTGCGGGATCGCCTCTATTGACTCTGTCGTCGCGTCTGTGATCACATAGCGTCAGGCGCGAAAGACGCCATCATCGCAGGAAGGCACCAACGAGTAGACCAAAGGGGGTTGGGGCATGACCGCTCGCACGCGTATCGTTCGCCGTCTGCTGACATCGGGCCTGGTGCTCGCAGCACTTCCCGCGCCGCTGCTGGCGCAGGAGAAAGCGGGGCCGCCCGCGCCGCCGCCGCCCGCCGCCAACACGGCAGCCCCCTTCGGCGAGATCGTCGTCACCGCGACGCGGCAGGACCAGTTGCTCTCCAAGGTGCCGGTCAGCGTCAGCGCGTTCAACCAGAAGGCACTGGACCTGAAAGGCGCCAAGTCGCTTGCCGCGGTCGCGCGCTTCACGCCGGGCATCCAGGTCGACAACGGATCGAACCAGATCGCCATTCGCGGCATCTCGTCCAATGCGGGTGCCGGCACCACCGGCATCTATATCGACGACACGCCGATCCAGATCCCGCACCTCGGCTTCGATTCGGACGATACGTTGCCCGCCATCTTCGATCTCGACCGTGTCGAGGTGCTGCGCGGGCCGCAGGGCACGCTGTTCGGCGCCGGCTCGGAAAGCGGCACGGTGCGTTACATCACGCCGCAGCNGGGGCTG
>BACX01000638.1 GCA_000333335.1 Sphingomonas-like bacterium B12
CCTTCACTTCGGCGAAGGCGATCCCGGCCCTGCGCGACGGCGAGGAGGTGATGCAGCGCATCGCCCGGCGACCCGGCGTCGTCTATACCGCACTGGTTCCCAATGTGCGCGGGGCAGAGCGCGCGCTGGAAAGCCGCATC
>BACX01000637.1 GCA_000333335.1 Sphingomonas-like bacterium B12
GAGAGCCGTCGCCCTTGGTCCGCTTGGGGCTGATCGAGCCGTCCGAATTGTAGACGCCGAGATTGGTGCACGGGCCGAGGCCCTGCGCGGCCGGCGCGAAATCGCGGTTCACCGAAACCTGATTGCCCTCGGCATCGCGTTCGATGACGGTGCCACCATCAGTGGTGAAGCAGCCCGGCACGCCGGTACGCGAGCTGCCGGCGGCGTTGGTCGGCTGGTCTCCGCCGATCGCGTAGTTCGGGTTGAGGCCGAAACCGAAGAAGCCGATCAGCGAGTTGTCGTACTTGTAGTAACGCAGGCCGCCGGTCAGCGTCAGGTTGTGCGTGATGTCGTAGGCCGCCTCGCCGAACACCGCATAATCCTTGTCGATGCGGTTCTGGTCGGTGAGCCACAGCGTGCCGGGATGGCCATTGACGGACAGGTCGTCGGCGAGGCCCGTGACCTTGTAGTCCTGGATGATGTGATGTTCCTGGCGCTGGTAGAACAGGCCGCCAGTCACGCGCAGCGGATTGTCCTGCGGCGAGGAGATGCGCAGTTCCTGGCTCAGCTTGTGGAAGGTATCCTTGCCAATGATGTTCTGGATCGGATTGATCTGGTTTCCGGCATTATCCTTGAAATAGAAATAGTTCGCGATGCCACCCTGCGGCGCGTAGAGATCGTGGTCATACTGCGTCGCGTAATCGGTGTAGTCGCTCGACGAGTTGATCTTCCGCCACAGATAGGCGCCGGTATAGGTGAGATCCCAGTTGCCGATCTTGCCCTCGATCGTCAGCGCCCCCTGCACGTAGCGATCATGGTTATATTCGGGCAGGAAGTGCTGCACCGACAGGCCCGGCAGGTTGGGATCGTAGCCGAAGGAGCCGTGATTCTTCTGGTCCTGCCCGAAGACGGTCGCCGTCGCGGTCCAATTGTCGTTGAGATCGACCTTCAGCGCGCCGCGGCCGCCGAAGACATCCACGTC
>BACX01000636.1 GCA_000333335.1 Sphingomonas-like bacterium B12
AGCTCGGTCCCGGGGATCCTCTAGAGTCTCCATTTTGTCGGAGGCGGCGATCATGCGTCGCCCGTCACGGAGGACAGCTGGACGGTGGCGGGCAGGACGTTCCGCTCGCGCCTGATCGTCGGCACCGGCAAGTATAAGGATTTCGAGCAGAACGCGGCGGCCGTCGAGGCATCGGGCGCGGAGATCGTCACCGTCGCGGTGCGTCGGGTCAACGTCTCCGATCCCAAGGCGCCGATGCTGACCGACTATATCGATCCCAAGCGGATCACCTACCTGCCCAACACGGCGGGCTGCTTCGATGCCGAATCCGCGATCCGCACGCTGCGGCTGGCGCGCGAGGCCGGCGGCTGGGATCTGGTGAAGCTGGAGGTGCTGGGCGAGGCACGCACCCTCTATCCCGACATGGTCGAGACGCTGCGCGCGACCGAGGTATTGGCGAAGGAAGGCTTCAAGCCGATGGTCTATTGCGTCGACGATCCGATCGCGGCGAAGCGGCTGGAGGATGCCGGCGCGGTGGCGATCATGCCGCTCGGCGCACCGATCGGCTCCGGTCTCGGCATCCAGAACCGGGTGACGATCCGGCTGATCGTGGAGGGCGCCAAGGTGCCGGTGCTGGTCGATGCCGGCGTCGGCGCTGCGTCCGATGCGGCGGTGGCGATGGAGCTGGGTTGCGACGGCGTGCTGATGAACACCGCGATCGCCGAGGCCAAGGATCCGATCCTGATGGCGCGCGCGATGAAGGCGGCGGTTGAGGCGGGGCGGCTCTCCTATCGCGCGGGGCGGATGGGCATCCGGCGCTACGCGGACCCCTCCAGTCCGCTGGCCGGACTCATCTGAGGTTCAGGAACCGGGGACGCCGAAAATTGTTGATGCCTGCGAAGCGGTTGCATGAACCGCCGGACTTCGCAGGAGGCTTCAGATGAGCGAACTCACCGACAAGATCAAAGGCGCCGTGAACGAGACGGTCGGCAAGGCCAAGCAGGCGATCGGCCGCGAGAGCGACGATCCGAGCCTCGAGGCGGAAGGCGCCGGCCAGGAGGCCAAGGGCAACGTGCAGACCACGGTCGGCAAGGCCAAGGGCGCGGTGAAGGGTGCGATCGACAAGCTCTGATCGATCCGTCGACGCAAAGAAAAAGGCGCCGCTCCACGATCGGAGCGGCGCCTTTTTCATGCCCATCGCGGCGACCCGAAGGCCGCCGCGAACACGGACTTAGTATCCGTAATAGTCGCCGTAATAAGCCGGCGGCGGGGGCGGCGCATAGTAGCCGCCGTAATAGGCCGGCGGGGGCGGCGGAGCGGCATAATAGCCACCGCCGTAATAAGCCGGACGATCCGACGAGGCGATCGCCGCGCCGACGCCGAGGCCCAGCAGACCGGCCGCGACTGCGGTGCCGGTGCCTACGCCGTGGCGATGCCAGCCATAGCCACCGCCGTGCCAGCCGCCATGATAACCGCCGCCCCAACCACCGCCATGGTAGCGGGCTTCGGCCGGCGCGGCGCCGGCAATCGTGGTACCGGCGAGGATGCCGGCGGCGACGAGGCCTGTGATCAGCTTGCGCATGTTCAGTCTCCCAAATCCATTTCAGCGGACCCTTGCCGCTACGAGACCCCTTCTAGGCGAGTCGTCCTGAATGGCCTCGGAATGGGCCCGTTATCGCCTGTTCAGACTGCTCAAACGCAGCGCCGGGGTGATTTGTTCGATGTCGGTCCTGCAATGGAGCATTGCAAGGCCCGGCTGTTCGAGGGCGCGGGCGAGCGCGGGCGCGAAATCCTCCGTCTTTTCGACGACTTCTGCCCAGCCGCCATAGGCACGGGCGAGCGCGGCGAAATCCGGGTTGGCGAGCGCGGTGCCGGAGACGCGGTGCGGATATTCGCGCTCCTGATGCATCCGGATGGTGCCGTAATTACCGTTGTCGACGACGATCACCAGCAGCCGCACACCGCGCGCTACGGCGGTGGCGAGTTCCTGCCCGTTCATCAGGAAGCAGCCGTCCCCCGCCAACGCGACGACGCGCTGATCCGGGCAGCGCAGCGCGGCGGCGACCGAGGCGGGGACGCCATAGCCCATCGAACCGTTGGTCGGCGCCAGCTGCGTGCCGCGCTTGCCGTAACGCCAGTAGCGGTGCCACCAGCCCGAATAATTGCCGGCGCCGTTGCAGATGATCGTGTCCGCCGGCATCGCGTCGCGCATCGCCGCGACGCAGGGGCCGAGATCGAGCGCCACGCCATCGCGCGGAGCCGGCGTGTTCCACGCTTCCCACTCGGCATGGGCCTCGGCGCCGTCATCGAAGGCGAGGATGTCATGCTCCCACTGCGCCATCGTCTCGGCGAATTCGGGCATGTCGGCGCAGATGGCGAGATCGGTTCGATAGACCGACTGCAGCTCGTTCGGGTCCGGGTGGACGTGGACGAGGATCTGATCGGGGTGATCGGGCGTGATCAGGGTATAGCCGTCGGTGGTCGCCTCGCCGATGCGGGGGCCGACCACGAGCAGCAGGTCGGCGGCGCGCACCCGCTCCAGCAGCTTGGGGTTCGGCCCGTAGCCGAGATTGCCGGCGTAGATAGGCGAGGAGGACAGGACCGCATCCTGCCGGCGGAAGGCGCAGGCGACCGGAAGGCCGATCCCCTCGGCGAACTCCGCGAAATCATGTGCGGCGCGATCGTCCCAGTCGGCCCCGCCGACGATGGCGATCGGGTTGGTCGCGTCCTTGAGCATCTGCACGAGCGTGCCCACCGCGCCGATACAGGGCGGCTGGGCGGGGCGGATCACCTTGGGGCGATCCAGCGCCTCCACCTCGTCGAGCAGCATGTCCTCGGGCAGCGCCAGCACCACCGGGCCGGGGCGTCCCGACATCGCGACCGCATAAGCGCGCGCGACATATTCGGGGATGCGCTTCGCATCGTCGATCTTCGCCGCCCACTTGGCGAGCGGCTTGAACATCGCGGGGAAATCGACCTCCTGAAAGCCCTCGCGATCCTTGGCGTCGCGCGCGACGTCGCCGATGAACAGGATCATCGGGGTAGAATCCTGAAAGGCGGTGTGGACGCCGACGCAGGCGTTGGTCGCGCCCGGCCCGCGCGTGACGAAGCAGACGCCCGGCCTGCCGGTCAGCTTGCCGTCGGCTTCTGCCATGTAGGCGGCGCCGCCTTCCTGCCTGCATACCACCAGATCGATGGCGGGCGAATCGTGCAGCGCGTCGAGCACCGCCAGATAGGATTCGCCGGGAACGCAGAAGATGCGGTCGCACCCCTGCGCGAGAAGCTGGTCGACCAGGATGCGGCCGCCGGTGCGGATGTTCGTCATAGGCCGTCTCTATAATCATCATGCGTGCCAAGCCAGCTTCCGCTTGGGCCGATCGGCTGTTAACGGCACCGCAGCACGAACGAGGAGACGGCTGTGGCGAACAAGGTCTTCAAGGATGCGGCGGCGGCGCTGGATGGTGTCCTGCGCGACGGCATGCTGATCGCGAGCGGCGGCTTCGGCCTGTGCGGCCTGCCGGAACGCCTGCTGGATGCGATCCAGGCCTCGGGCGTGAAGGATCTGGTGTTCGCCTCGAACAATGCCGGTATCGACAACGAGGGAATCGGCAAGCTGCTGCGCACCAAGCAGGTGCGCAAGATGATCTCGTCCTATGTGGGCGAGAACAAGGAGTTCGAGCGCCAGTATCTCTCCGGTGAGCTGGAGGTGGAATTCTCACCCCAGGGTACACTGGCCGAGCGGCTGCGCGCGGGCGGGGCGGGCATCCCTGGCTTCTACACCAAGACCGGCGTCGGCACCGCGATCGCCGAGGGCAAGGAAGTGAAGCGCTTCAATGGCGAGGACTATATCCTCGAGGAAGGCATCTTCGCCGACCTGTCGATCATCAAGGGCTGGAAGGCCGACGAGAGCGGCAACCTGATTTTCCGCAAGACCGCGCGCAACTTCAACCATCCCGCCGCCACCGCCGGCAGGATCTGCGTGGCCGAGGTGGAGGAGATCGTGCCGGTGGGGTCGCTCGACGGCGACGCGATCCATCTGCCCGGTATCTACGTCAACCGCCTGATCCTCGGCGCGCCCTACGACAAGAAGATCGAGCAGCGCACCGTGCGCCCGCGCGCGGCGGCGTGAGGAAGGCCGCTTTCCTGCTGCTGATGGCGGTGACGGGCTGCGCGGCGTCGCGCCAGCCGGCCTTTCCGCCCGAGCCGCCGGCCGCCGATCCGAAGCTGGCGGGGATGCAGTATCTCTACGGCTCCGGCGAGGCGGCGGCGATCAGCCGGCAGGCATGGTCGGCACTGACCTTCTATGTCGGCGAGGTGCTGCAGGGGAAGGATCGCCGCTCGGTCGTGCTGGCCGAGGGCGCGAACCTCGACGCGCCGAAGTTCGTGCCGTGCGCCGGCAAGCCCCCGGCCGCCGTGTTCGATGTCGACGAGACGGTGCTGCTCAATCAGGGCTTCGAATATGACGATCTGACCGGCGCGCCGCATCGCGACTTCGATGATCGCTGGGCGCATTGGGAGAAGACCGGCGTCCATGCCGTCTCGCCGACGCCGGGCGCGAAGGAAGCGATCGACGCGTTGCATCGCATGGGCGTGACGGTGATCTTCAACACCAACCGCAATGCCTTCAACGCCGAGCCGACCGAGCAGGCACTCGACGAAGCGGGCCTCGGCCCGGCCAGGCATGGCGAGACGCTGTTTCTTGCCGGCGACGACAAGACCGGCTCGCTCAAGGATGCGCGCCGCTGGCGCATCGCCGACCATTATTGCGTGATCGCGATGGGCGGCGACCAGCTTGGTGACTTTTCCGACCTGTTCAACGACGCCGGCAACGTCCCGGCCCGCCGCGCGCTGACCGCGCTGCCGGGTATCGCTCCGCTCTGGGGGCGCGGCTGGTTCGTGCTACCCAATCCGGTCTACGGTTCCGGCCTGCAGGGCGGCGCCGGCGACATCTTCCCCGCCGACAAGCAATGGCATGATCCGGCGACCGCACCGAAAGGAGGCCACTGATGCCCTGGACTCGTGACGAGATGGCGGCGCGTGCCGCGAAGGAGCTGAAAGACGGTTTCTACGTCAACCTCGGTATCGGCATCCCGACCCTGGTGGCGAACCATGTGCCGGCGGGCGTGGAGGTGACGCTCCAGTCCGAGAACGGCATGCTGGGCATCGGCCCCTTCCCCTATGAGGGCGAGGAGGATGCCGACCTGATCAATGCCGGCAAGCAGACCGTCTCCGAACTGCCGCAGACCGCCTACTTCTCCTCCGCCGACAGCTTCGCGATGATCCGGGGCGGGCATATCGATCTCGCCGTGCTGGGCGCGATGGAGATCGCAGAGAATGGCGATATCGCCAACTGGATGATCCCCGGCAAGATGGTGAAGGGCATGGGCGGCGCCATGGATCTCGTCGCCGGCGTGAAGAAGATCATCGTGGTCATGGAGCACACCTCCAAGAACGGCGATGCGAAGTTCATCCCCGCCTGCACGCTGCCGCTGACCGGCCTCAACGTCGTCGACATGATCGTCACCGATCTGTGCGTGTTCAGCCGCAAGGACCATGACAGCCCGTTCCGCCTGATCGAACTCGCGCCCGGCGTCACCGCCGAGGATATCGCCGCCAGGACGACGGCGCAGTACGAGGTTGCGCTGTAAGATTTTCCGACAAAACGGCCGTCGGTTGCGCGGGACGGGCGCTTTCCTTATTTCAGCAACCGAAACCGCAGGGAAAGATACAAGGCCATGACCACCTTCGACGATCGCGAGCAGGCGTTCGAGAACAAGTTCGCCCACGATCAGGAGATGGCCTTTCGCGTCACCGCGCGGCGCAACCGGCTGGTCGGCCAGTGGGCGGCGGGCCTGATGAAGCTGACGGCGGAAGAAGCCGACGCCTATGCCAAGGCGGTGGTGCAGGCCGAGTTCGAGGAGGCCGGCGACGAGGATGTCGTCCGCAAGCTCTACGGCGATCTCGTCTCCGCCAATGTCGAGATTGACGAGGCGCAGATCCGCGCGCAGCTCGACGCGCAGGAAATCGAGGCGCGCCGCCAGTTGCTGGGATCGATCTGACATGCCGATGGCGGCCGACGAGATTGCCGAGCTGATCAAGGCCGGCATCCCCGATGCAGCGGTGGAGATCACCGATCTCGCCGGCGACGGCGATCATTATGCCGCGAAGGTGGTGAGCGAGAGCTTCCGTGGGCTTCCCCGCGTGCGCCAGCACCAGAAGGTGTACGAGGCGCTCGGCGGGCGGATGGGCGGCGTGCTGCACGCGCTCCAGCTCACCACGGCGGTGCCCTGACCAGCTTGTTTTTTGGCGGGCGCGTTCCGATTTAACGCGCAACGAAACGCCCTTTGGAGTGATACCGATGACCGACGACACGCAGGCCCGCATCGCCGAGGCCGTGAACGGCAACGAAGTGCTGCTGTTCATGAAGGGCTCGCCGCTCTTCCCCCAGTGCGGCTTTTCCAGCCGCGCGATCGCGATCCTCGATCATCTCGGCGTCGAATACGGCTCGGTCGACGTGCTGCAGGATCAGGCGATCCGCCAGGGCATCAAGCAGTTCTCCGACTGGCCGACCATCCCGCAGCTCTACGTGAAGGGCGAGTTCGTCGGCGGATCGGACATCATGATGGAGATGTACGAGACGGGCGAACTGGCCGAGCTCATGCAGAAGTCCGGCGTCGCGCAGAAGGCGGCCTGATCTTCGGTTCGGCGGGATCGGTTTCCGGGAGGCCCGCGGGGTGGCGGGCCGTCGCGGAAGATCGCGCCGGCCCGCCGGTGTTCGCGGGAACGTGGAACATCCATAGCTTTGCAGGCCGCGTGCCAGTTTCGACGAATGGCGGTTTTCGTGGCATTTCGAGGGTTAACGTCCTCCGGCTGCTTCGCCCGAGTGTCAGGAATCCCGACAGGGGCCGCGCATGACTGACCAGCCGCTCGTCGAAACCGTCCACCCGCTGGTGCGGCGCGTGCTGGCGCACAATCCGTCGCCCTTCACGCATACCGGTACGCAGACCCACATCGTCGGCCATGGCGAGGTGGCGGTGATCGATCCCGGTCCCGACATCGCCGAGCATGTCGCCAACATCCTTGCCGCGACACGGGGCGAACGCATCGTCGCGATCGTCTGCACCCACACCCACCGCGACCACACGCCCGCCGCGCAGCCGCTGGCCGAGGCGACCGGCGCCCCCGTCATGGGCTGCGCGCCGATCATGGCGGATGACGGCAGCGGGCTGGAGGCGGGGTTCGACCACAGCTACGCGCCCGGCCGCATCATGGTGGAGGGCGACAGCGTCTCCGGTCCCGGCTGGACGCTGGAGGCGGTGTTCACGCCCGGCCACACCTCCAACCACCTCTGCTTCGCGCTTCCGGAGGCACAGGCCCTGTTCACCGGCGATCACGTCATGGGCTGGTCGACCAGCGTGGTGATCCCGCCCGACGGCGACATGGGCGCCTATATGGCCAGCCTCGAAAAGCTGATGCCGCGCGAGGACACGATCTATTTTCCCGCCCACGGCGATCCGGTGACCAAACCCAAGCAGTTGTTGCGCGGGATGCTCGGCCACCGCAAACAACGCGAGAACCAGATCCTGCGCACGCTGGAGAAGGGCGCCGCGACCATCCCCGCGCTGGTGACGCAGATGTATGCCGGCCTCGATCCCCGGCTGGAGAAGGCGGCGGGCCTCAACGTGCTGGCCCACCTGCTCGATCTCGACAAGCGCGGACGGGTGCGGGCCGAGGGCGATCATTGGAGCCTCGCCGCCTGACATGAAGACCGTCCTGAAAGTCCTGCTTGGCATCGTGCTGGGGTTCGCGCTGGTCGCCGGTGGTGCGTTGGTTGCGGGCAAGCGCATCTTCGACCGTTTCTGGTCGCCCGATCCCGAAAGCATCGCCACCGCCAGCCTGCAGGGGCTTCAGGCGCAGAACCGGCTGACGGCGCTGGTCGCCTCCTATGTCGCGGTGGTGACGTCTACCCAGCACCGCTTCGGGCTTTCGGCGCAACGCACGCTGATCATGCCGGGGCGGGTGCGCTACGAGGTCGATCTCGGCCAGATGAAGCCCGGCGATGTGACGTGGGACAAGGACAGCCACCGGCTCGACGTCACGCTGCCGCCGCTGATGATCGAGGGGCCGGAGGTCGATCCTCAGCGGATCAAGGCCTATGATGGTGGCGGTCTGCTGCTCAAGTTCACCGACAGCGGCGAGGATCTCGACAAGGCCAACCAGCAGCAGGCACGCACCGAGCTGATCCGCCAGGCCCGCGAGGCGTCGCCGGTGGCGGTGGCCAAGCAGGCGGCGCGACAGGCGGTGGCGCAGAGCTTCGCGCTGCCGCTCAAGGCCGCTGGCCTGCAGCCGAATGTGCGCGTCCGCTTCCGGGGCGAGGCCTTCCCCGATCCCGGCCCCTTCACGCCGATGGATTTCGCGCGGCCGTGGCAGGATGTCATCTCCAATAGCCACTGACATTTGCCGCCGACGCCCCTATCTGGGGCGCGACCGAGGGTAACGGGAAACAGACACATGAACGCGCCTGCCAAGAGCCTCAAGGGCCTGGATCTGAAGGCCGAGATCGACAAGCTGCGCAAGGAGCGCAACGCCGTCATTCTCGCCCATTATTACCAGACGCCCGACATTCAGGATCTCGCCGATTTCGTCGGCGACAGCCTCGATCTCTCGGCCAAGGCGGCGGCGACCGACGCCGACGTCATCGCCTTCTGCGGCGTGCGTTTCATGGCCGAGGTCGCCAAGATCCTCAGCCCCGACAAGACCGTGATCCTGCCCGACATGAACGCCGGTTGCAGCCTGGAGGATTCGTGCCCGCCGGAGGAGTTCGCGAAGTTCCGCGCCGCGCACCCGGATCACATCGCGCTGACCTACATCAACTGCTCGGCGGCGGTGAAGGCGCACAGCGACATCATCGTCACCTCATCCTCGGCCGAGAAGATCCTCGCCCAGCTACCGATGGACCAGAAGATCATCTTCGCGCCCGACAAGAATCTCGGCGCCTGGTTCAACCGCAAGACCGGCCGCGACATGCTGCTCTGGCCTGGCGCCTGCATCGTCCACGAGGCGTTCAGCGAGACCGAGCTTTTGAAGCTCAAGGCGCAATATCCCGACGCGCCGATCGCCGCGCACCCGGAATGTCCGGCCTTCATCCTCGATCATGCCGACGAGGTGGGCTCCACCAGGGCGATCCTCGATTTCGCGCTGAAGAGCGATGCCGAGACGATCATCGTCGCCACCGAGCCGCACATCATCCACCAGATGCAGAAGGCGGCGCCGCACAAGCTGTTCATCGGTGCGCCGGGCGCGGACGGCAACTGCAACTGCAACATGTGCCCCTACATGGCGATGAACACGATGGAGAAGCTCTACGTGGCGCTGCGCGACATGGAGCCGCGCATCGAGCTGGACGAAGCCACCCGCATCGCCGCTAAGAAGCCGCTCGACCGGATGCTGGAGATGGCCGGCAGGACGGTGGGCAAGGGCGATCTGGGCGGACGGTGAGGCTTGCTCCCCCTCCCTTTCAAGGGAGGGGATGGGGGTGGGTGTTGGCGCGCGCAACGCCAGCCCGGCATGTGCGTTAGCCGTATCGAGATCCAATACCCACCCCAACCCCTCCCTTGAAAGGGAGGGGCTTTCGCGGAGAAACCCATGAACAACGTACTCGGCATGCTGATCGGCGCGGCGATCGATCGCGAGGATGGCGACAGCGGCGTCGAGGGCGCGATCACGGGCTATCTGGCCGAGGGCGCGCTGAAGGTGATCGCGCCGCTCGCCGTCACCTTCGCGATCGGCTGGGGGGTGCAGTTCCTGCTCCGGCGCGGGATCGAGGCGATCACCGGCGAGGATGCCGCCGCGACGGATTGATCCGTCGGCGGCGCCTGCCTAAGAGCGCGATCGAACGGAAGATAAAACCGTTCGCACTGAGCGTAGTCGAAGTGCGTGCCTCGCGCGCTAGGCCTGCAGCCCGTCCTTCGACTACGCTCAGGACGAACGGAGTTGTGACGTGACGTTCGAACTTCCCGGCTTCGATCTCGATACCTTTGTCCGCGCCACCCTTGCCGAGGATCTTGGCGATATCGGCGACATCACCTCCGCCGCCGTCATCCCCGAGGATGCGCGCTTCACCGGTGCGCTGGTCAGCCGCGATGCTATCGCCGTCGCCGGCCTGCCGATCGCGGAGGCCTTCTTCCGCCACCTCGATCCCGACGTCGTGATCGAGACGCTGGCGCAGGATGGCGACCGTATCCTCAAGGGCACGACGCTGATGCGGATGGAGGGCAAGGCGCGCGCCATGCTCACTGCCGAGCGGTCCGCGCTCAACACGCTCCAGCATCTCTCCGGCGTCGCAACGATGGCGCGCACCTATGCCGATGCGATCGCCGGCACCGGCGCGATCCTGCTCGACACCCGCAAGACCATCCCCGGCCTGCGCGTGATCGAGAAATACGCCACCCGCATGGGCGGCGCGATCAACCACCGCATGGGCCTGTGGGATGCGGCGATGATCAAGGACAACCACATCGCGGTGGCCGGCTCCATCGGGCAGTCGGTCGGGGCGGCGAAGGCGGCGGGCATCGCCAACATCATCTCGAGGGGATC
>BACX01000635.1 GCA_000333335.1 Sphingomonas-like bacterium B12
GTTATATCGCAAAACAGCATGATCGCGACGCAGGACGTGCAGGGGGCACCCTGTGGATGGTCGTCGGCAGAACCGCGCCATCAACGAGCTATTCTCATCGCATGGCAATATGCCCGCCGACGGCCAACTCGGTCTGCAAAATGGCGCGCGGCCGCTTTCGAGGCCCGCTAGCTTACCGGTCAGCGGTCAGGCGCGGCGCTGGATGTGCTGCCCGGCTTCGAACAGCCGCCCATCCGGGGCTGCTCAACCGCGAGATCGCGGAAGGCCACGAGATCGGCAACCACAGCTATACCCACCCCAATATGGCGCTGCTGCAGAAGCGCGGCACCATGATCGAGCTGAACGCCACGCAGCGGCTGATCGAGGCTTATACCGGGCG
>BACX01000634.1 GCA_000333335.1 Sphingomonas-like bacterium B12
CAATTTCGTGTCGGGCGTGTATTTCGGCTATGAAGATCTCTACAAGGGCATTCAGTTCAATTTCAATGGCACGCTCCCGCAATCGTACCTATCCGTGCTCACGCCGGGCAAGATCGCC
>BACX01000633.1 GCA_000333335.1 Sphingomonas-like bacterium B12
GGCGTAGCTCATCTGGCGGCTCTCGGCGCGCTTCTCGCTCGGCTTGCTGTCCTCGGCCTCCGCGCCGAGCCAATACATGCCCGCCGCCGGCCAGCGGATCGCGACGATGCCGTCGGCGCCGGTGGTGAGCGCCATCTCGCCGACATCGTCGCGGTAGCGATCGCCGCCCGGAATGACGCTGACCTTCAGCCCCGCCGCCGGCTTCCCATCCACCAGGAAACGGAAGCGCGCGGTTTCGCCCGCGACCAGCGAATTGGGGTGGGTGACCGGATCGAGTTCGAGGCCCTTGCCGGTCGGCTTCAACGCGGCGGTGTCGGGCGCGCCCTCGGTCACGAAGGTCTCGGTCCGGTTGATCCGCTCGGCGAGGTGCACGTCGGTGGCGTCGGCGGGAATATCCTCGGCGGCGACGGGTGGCTGGCGGCGAGGGCCGCCTTCCGGATTGCCGGCCGGAACGGCGGCGCGCGGCGGCTGGCCGCCGGGGGCGGGACCGCGCGCCGGCCCCACCCGGCGCTCCTCGCCATTCTGCTTGAAGCTGCCGGTGATCATGGTCTGCTGGCTGGTGATCTTCCAGCTGCCCTGCTGATCGAGCTTCAGATCGAACACCGACCGAAAGCGGCCCTGCAGGCCATTGTAAGACTCACCGGCGCTGCCGTCCGGCTTCGTCACCGTGATCGAGGCGAGCGGGATGGGGCGGTGATCGAAGAAGAAGACATGGTCCGATGCGGCGGCATCGAAGGTGACGACATTGTCGTTACCGGCCAGCGACGTGCTCGATGGCAGGATGAATGCATGATCCGCCAGCGCCGCCGAGGAGGCGAGCAGGGCGAAGAGCGACGTGGCGACGATACGATGCATCATGGTCCGCCCCTTCATTTCGCGGCGACCACGACGGCGCCGAGTTCGGCCTTGCCGCTCGCGCGACCGCTGGCGGCCGGAAGCGTGACCGGCAAGTTGACCAGCTCACGCGCGCCATGTTCGCGCGCGGCCTCGACATGGACGACATAGTTGCCGGCTGGGAGGTTGGCGGGCAGCGCGACGGAATAGCTGCCCGGCCCGCGCGTCGCCCCGCTGACGCCGTCCGCCGGCAGCTGCATCATGCGCCCGCTCTTGCGCCACCAGGAGCGCAGCTCGGACAACCACTTGGTCCCCGGCTCCTTGCCGCCGTTCTTGAGCTGATACCAGACGAACAGGCTGCGCGCCTGGCCGCCGCCGACCGGCTCGATCCATCCGGCCACATAGGGCTTCTTGTATTCGGCCAGATCGATGCGCGGCACCGTGACGGTGATGCTCGCCGCCGATGCGACGGACGCCGGAACGATGATGGTGCCTGCGACGAGAGCGAGACGGGTAGGACGCATGGTTCGGACCCCTAGTGGATGAAGACGATGGCGACGATCAGCGGCACCGCGATGCCGAGGCCGACGAGCGGCCAGGTCTTCTTGCGATGCTTGGCGTGGAACTGGAGGAGCATCAGGCCGGTGCTGGTGAAGACGAGGACTGCGGCCGCGAAGGCATCGATGAACAGCCGCCACGGCAGGCCGGTATTGGCGCCCTTGTGCAGATCGTTGAGCAGCGAGATCCAGCCCTGTCGCGTGACCTCGGCCTTGATCGTGCCATCGGCGCGGCTGACGCTGACCCACGCGTCGCCTCCGGGCCGCGGCATCGCGACATAGACCTCGTCGTCGCTCCATTCGCCTGCGCGTCCCGCCGGATCGAGCCCGACCGACGATGCGACGGCTTCGGCCACCGGGCCGGGCATAGGCGCGGCATCGGACTTCGGCGTGGCCTTCAGCATGCGGAGGAGGGATGGGGCCAGCGTGGCGGTCCGGTCCTCGACGACTGCACGGCCGGGGATCGAGGCGGCATGGTTCAGCGTGATGCCGGTCAGCGCGAACATCAGCATGCCCGCCAGCGAGATCGCCGCCGAGATCCAGTGCCACGTATGCAACTGTTTCAGCCACCAGCCGCGCGAGATACGCTTCTTCTTGCGGGGCGGATCAATGGTGGGGGAGGGCATGTTCACTGTGTCGCGGTGCGTCAAAAGCCGGCGCATTGCAATGGTATTGAGTGTCATTCGCAAAAAAATCGTGTTTCAGTGTCAATACGAAGCTGAAATGATTTTCCCCCGGTTTGCGCGCGCGCGGCTGTCTCCGTCAGGCCGACCTCGCCATCTCGCTCTCGAGATAGGCGCAGAACATATCCGCCAATGCATCCGCATAGGCGGCTATCTGGTCCGGTTCGCGCGGAGTTGACGAGAAGTGGGTTCCGGCCGCCTTCAGGGTCGTCCGGGTGATGTCGGCCACGATCGATCGCGTCTCTTCGCTGGCTTGCGGCAGCAGGTCATGGATGAACGCGTGGAAGATCCGGCCGCTCGCGGCGTGGATCTCCTGTGCCTCGGGCGCATCGCGATAGAGCGGCGCGGCATCGTCGAGCGCGCCCCTTATCTGCGCTTCCTCACATTCCGATTGGATAAAGGCGTGGACCAGCTTTCGCAGCCGGACAAGCGGGGGTACCGAGCCGTCCTGCAGGATGTCTCCCAGCATCGCCGACGTGCTGCGCCATTCGTCGCTCTGCAGGCGGAACAGGATCGCCGCCTTGTTGGGGAAATATTGGTAGAGCGACCCGACGCTCACCCCGGCACGCTCGGCGACGCGCGCGGTGGTGAAGCGTTGCGCGCCCTCGCTCGCCAGAACCTGAACAGCGGCATCCAGAATCGCCGAAACCAATTCGGTCGATCGCGCCTGGCGAGGCTGTTTTCGCGAGGAAACATGGGAGGTTTTGCGCGGTGCCACGATGGGTGCCCGGTAATGCGAATAGGAGATGCGACGAATTATTCGTATTTTTCCGGCGCGGGCAAGTCCGATCGCCCGCCCATCGGAGAACCGGATGACCACCCTCGTCAGCGCCCCTGTGGCGCCCCTGCTCGATCGCCTGTTCGCGGAGGCCGAAGCGACGCCCCCGTCCACCAGCCCTGGCTTCGCGTTCGTATCGTCGGACGAACGCCAGCGCCTGATG
>BACX01000632.1 GCA_000333335.1 Sphingomonas-like bacterium B12
CTCACATTCTATGGTATGGCCACGCTCGCCCGATGGAGCTGGCGTGGCCTCACCCGTGCCGAGGACGAGATCCCGCCCGCCGACGGCTGAACATCACGGCGTCACCCGGCGGTGGTGCCGACCTTCGCGTGACTGCCTTCCTCGCTCGGGTTGATCTTCGCGCCGAACAGCATCTTAACCTTGCCGCTGATCGACATGTCGGCTTCCCACAGCTCGGCGCTGTCGATGTCGAAGCGCAGCAGCGCCAGGTTGGGATCGTCCTTTCCGCCGGGGAACCATGCCTCGACCTGCCGCGACCACAGTTTCTCGATCATCGCGAAATCGTTGTGGACCTTGGCGCTGCCGGAGAGGCAGGCGAAATAATCATGCCCCTTCGACACGAACTGGGCCATGGCCTTGCCGCCCTTGGCGAGGCGGTTGTCCTTGCCGATGAAGAACCAGATCGTATCGATCTGATCCTCGTCGAGCTGGGCGGTCAGCGGCTCGCTGTGCTGGCCCGTCTCGGTCAGCCCGATCATCAGGAACGGGCTGCTCGCCATGCGCTTCCAAAGGTCGCGCTTCAGCTGGGTTTCGTCGGCCATCATCGTCTCTCCCATGCGTGTTCAGGGGAAAGAACGAACGCCGGCCCGACAATTTCCGTGCTTTCTTCGACGGATGTCCAATGGTTGAAGGCGATGCTAACCGTCTTTGGTCATGTGCTGTTAGCCCGGCATGGCGTTGAAGGAGCCTATGGACACTCATGTGATCAGACAGGCGATCGACAGCGCAACCGAGCGGGGTCTCACCGTCGAGGAGGCGCTCTCCCACTGGCAGCTCGCCGGTGGGCCGGCGGCCGGCGCACGTTCGGCGCACTGGGTTTCGATCGGCTTCGGGATCGCGCGTGCCGAGCGCGCGGCGGTGCGCATGGCGGGCTAGGCATCAGCCTTCCGTCTGCATTCCTTCAGCCGCCGGCTGCCGGCGGGCGGACCACAGCATGAAGATATAGATGGGCAAGCCCGCCGCCGTCATGGCGAGGCTCCACAGGCTCGCTTCCCAGCCGGCGCCGTAGAAGGTCCACATCGAATAGACGAAGCCGGTGATCGCGATCACCTCGAATCCGCGCGACGCGCCGATCCGTCCCATGCGGAGCAGGCGGAAGCCGGACAGCATCGCCGCAAGATAGAAGATGATCGACACGGATGTCGTAACCAGCACCATGAACTCGAACAGGTTGGCGAGGCCGCGCGTATAGTTGGCGAGCACCAGGGCGCTCGCCAGCATGCTCGATACGATATGCGCGCGCTGTGGCGTGCCGTGGCGGTTCTCGCGATCGAACCAGGCGGGCAGCATCCTTTCGCGGGCGAGGGAGAGCAGCAGTTCGCCCTGTAGCAGCACGTAGCCGTTGAGCGCGCCGAGCGCTGCGATGACCACGAACAGCGCGACCACGGGCGCCAGCGCGGGATGGACGAAGGTGCCGAAGAATAGGGCGAAGGGCGCGTTGGATCGCGTCGCCTCCGCCTCCGGCAGCAGCAGCGTGACCGCCGAGCAGGCCAGCAGATAGATCAGCCCGGTGATCGCGGTGCCGAACAATGTCGCGCGGGGAATGTTGCGTTTCGGGTTCTCGATCCGGTCCCCGGCGACCAGTGCGCTCTCGAACCCCAGAAGCGGGAAGAGGGTGAGCGTCGCGGCGATGCGGATGCCGTCCGACGTCACCGGGTGTGCGCCCAGCGCCGGTAGGCTCGCCTTGCCGCTCGACAGCAGCCACGCGCCGACCGCGATCGCGCCGGCCAGCGGCAGCAACTTCAGGATCGTCGTGATCGACTGCACCCCGCCGGCGCGCCGGACGCCCAGGCAATTGATCAGCGTCAGCACCCAGATCGGCACCACCGCCGCGACCGCCGGCAATCCGGGGGTGGAGGCGAGGCCCGGAAACAGGATCGAGAGATTGCTGACCGCCCCCACCGCCAGCGTCGCGTTGGCGACCCATACGGAGATCCAGTAGCTCCAGCCGATGATGAAGCCGGCGGCGGGGCCGAAGGCGGCGTGCGCATAGGTCACCGGCCCACAGCCGCCCGCCATGTCGCGTGCCAGCCGGGCCAGCACGTAGGCGACGCACAGGCTGCCGCCGATGGTGAGGAGCCAGCCATAGACCGAACTCCAGCCGAGCGGCGCGAGCGCGGTGGGCAGCAGGAACACGCCCGAACCGATCATGTTGCCGATCACCAGCGCGATGCACATGCCAAGGCCGAGGCGGCCATGCGCCCTTGCCGCCGAAATCCCGCCCGCGTCCGTCCCGCCCATCTGCATCCCCGCAGCCCGATGATCGAGCATAGTCTGATCGCGCTCGGTGGGAATGGCGATTTTCAGTGCCACGCTCCGGCACGAGCGCGCCGAGGCTATTCGTCGAGCAGGCGGCCAAGTGCCGGGCTGACATACTCGTCGAGCTGTTGTCCGGACCGTACGACCATGCGTGCCGCCAGCCCCTCGCGCTCGGCGATCTCCGGCGCGCGCGAGGGGCCGAGCACGATGAGGGCGGTAGCCCAGGCATCGGAATACATCGCGCGATTGTGGATGACGCTCGCGGCAGCGATATCGTGCCGCACCGGTCTGCCTAGCGTCGGGTCGAGTGTGTGCACCCCGCGCACATGATGGCCCGAGGTTGCGACGGCGATGTCATGCAGACCGATGCGCAGCGGGAAGCGAGGAACGCCGTCGAGCGCCTCCAGATCGACCCACCATGGCTGGCCATCGGGCTTCAGGCCACGACCGACGAGTTCTCCGCCGATCTCGACGAGTGCGTCCTCGAGGCCCTCGACTGCCAGCAGATCGGCGACCGCATCGACCGCGAAGCCCTTGGCTATGCCCGAGAAATCGAGCCACAACCCACCGGGCTGGATAAGCGTGCGACCCACGGGGTCGTAATCGAGCCGGTCCCATCCGGCACTGGCGCGCGCCTCTTGCAACGCGCTTTCGCTCGGCGGACTGGCGATAGTCGCCGCGCCCGTACCGAGCAGTGCCGCCGCGCGTCCATGGGTCGGATCG
>BACX01000631.1 GCA_000333335.1 Sphingomonas-like bacterium B12
TCGAGCTCGGTCCCGGGGATCCTCTAGAGTCCTGCCATGCGAACTTCGAGTGCCGGCTTGCCGACGCTCGCATGGTCGACGACTACAACCTTTTCCTGTTCGAGATCGTGAAGGCGCACGTCGCGTCGCGGCCGAAGCATCCCAAGACGTTGCACTATACGGGCGATGGCGTGTTCGTCGTCGCCGGGAAGGTGGTCAGACGGCGAGGGGACTTCCAGCCCGTGTTGCTCGGCAACGGGCGGTAGCGTCCATCCTCGGGTTCCGCGCGTTGGGCCGTCACGATCCGAAGGAAGCTCCATGATCACTCT
>BACX01000630.1 GCA_000333335.1 Sphingomonas-like bacterium B12
AATCATAATGGGGAAGGCCATCCAGCCTCGCGTCGCGAACGCCAGCAAGACGTAGCCCAGCGCGTCGGCCGCCATGCCGGCGATAATGGCCTGCTTCTCGCCGAAACGTTTGGTGGCGGGACCAGTGACGAAGGCTTGAGCGAGGGCGTGCAAGATTCTGCGTCCAATTGATCGATCGCGTCGGAAACAGAACATCCCCGATCGGTGGCGATATCGCAAGTGATTTTAACCAGCCGAAAAAGATCGGATGGTTCGATGCCAAGATTGCTACCCATACGAAATACTCCGTTCGCATGAGTGTAAATTTGCACTGTTTGGTTAACACGAAATTATCATCAGGGGTCACGATATTGAGCGTAGATAAATATCGTATCCATTGTGATTGCCTA
>BACX01000629.1 GCA_000333335.1 Sphingomonas-like bacterium B12
TACCTGGCCGTCGGCGATCGCGCCTTCGATCCTGGCCGAGATGTCGGCCGCCATGCCGGTGGCGAAGCGGATGTAGGGTGAGTCGGGGATATCGACGTCGCTCTCGGCGATATACTGGAGCAGCACGTTGGTGTCGTCCGACACGCTGCTCAGCAGCTTGCTGAGCTGGTTGAGATCGGTCGCGTTCTGGCTGCTGGTGTCGCCCAGCGCATCGATGCCGTGGCGCACGCCCGAAACCGCGCCGACCACCGATTCCATCGATCGCGCGACCGCATCGGTATCGTCGCTGAGGCCCATCATCAGCCCGCCCACCTCGGCGGTCATCGCCTCGATCTGGCGGGTGCCGGTGTGCGCGGCGCGGGCCTTGTCGACGCCGCTCTCGATGCGGTGGAGCATCACGTCGGCCTCGGTCGTCAGGCCCTTCACCGCCTGGTCGATCTTCTGGGTGGCCGACGCCGTTTCGAGCGCGAGCTTCTTCACCTCCTGCGCCACCACCGCGAAGCCGCGGCCGGCATCGCCCGCGCGCGCCGCCTCGATCGTGGCGTTGAGGGCGAGCAGGTTGACCTGGCTGGTGATGCGGCTGATCGCCTCCGTCACCTGCGCGACCGAGGCCAGTGCGGCGTTGAAGCTGCCGAGGCCGGCGTGAATCTGGCTGACCTGATCGATCAGTTCGACGACGTTGGCATTGGCGGCGGACAGGCGGCGGGTCGATGCGTCGATCACCGTGGTGGCGGCCGACGCCTTCTCCTTGGCTTCGCGCGCGGCGAGGCCGACGGCCTGCTGGTCGCGCTCCAGTCGATCGGTATCGAGGCCGATCCGCTCGACCGTCGCGGCCTGTTCGGTCACCCGCTCGGCGAGCGCGGCGATGTTCGCCTGTAGATCGAGCGTTCGGATACCGAGGTCGCCGGACAGCTTGGCCGCCCGGCGCACGGTGTTCGCGAGTTGGGTCGGGCCATTGTCCATGAACATGGCGCCGGTTCTGCCGCGCTTACGACTAAAGGATCGTTAAGTTTGATACCGGTTTTGCGACAGGGCGAGTTACTGCCCGAACCCGGTCTCGCCCGCCCGCGCCTCGGCCTCGCGCGCGGCGGCGAGGAGGGCGCCGGCCTGGCCTCGC
>BACX01000628.1 GCA_000333335.1 Sphingomonas-like bacterium B12
GTGCCGAACGGCATCGCGAGACTGTTGCCATGCCCCTTGCCCTGGCCGCCACTGGTGTTCGCCGCAAACTCATCGACGAGGAGTGCGCGCAGATAAATGCCCTATTCGGCGAGCGCATTCCCGACCCCGCGTAGCGGACCGGACGGCGCGGGCGGCACGTAGCCGGCGCCAGGCGGCGGGAGGTAGTGCAATTGCGGCAGCGCGCGGGCGCGATCTGATGCGTCGGACGAAGATCGCTCGTCCGACGGCGAGCGCACGGTGGTGCTCGTCTCAGCCCCGGCCCCGGTTGCGGGTGCAGGCGTGTCCATCGCCTTGGCGGGAAAGCATCCAAGCGCCGCACATCCTGCCAGAGCAGCCAGCATCCTCATACATCTCTCCTGGGGAAGCTCGTCTCTCGCGAGCTGTCACGAACGGTGGAAGACGACGGGGCTTTACCCCGTCGCCTACTGGTCAGGGGGACAGGGTCTCGAGGGCCTTTCCGCTGGTTTCCGGGGCGCGGAAGACGACGACGAGCCCGGTCGCGGCCACCACGCCTGCAAATACGGCGAAGACCGGAGCGGGAGAACCGCCCGCCATGATCAGCCCGATCACCCACGGCCCCGCCATAGATCCGGCCCGCAGCCAAGCGCTGCCGAGCCCCGCGCCGAGCGACCGCAGACGGGTCGGGTAGAGCTCGCCCGAGTAGAGGTAGAGCGAGTACGTCACCGTCTGGAGCGCGGCATAAGCGGGCGTCGCCAGCGCCAGCACCATGAGCGGGCTGGTTGCCCCCTCCAGGTAGAGCGCGACCAAGGGAATGACGGCAAAGAACAGCGCGCCGATATACCAGCGGCGGCGGCCAACCTTGTCGATCAGCAAAGCGCATGCGAGGGAGGCGACCAACGCAAACCCGGTCGAGATGAAGCCGTAGGTGATAGCCTTGGCGACCGGCATGTCGAAGACGGTCTTGTAGAGCGTCGGCAGCCAGGTCACTAGGCCGTTGTTGACCATGTAGGTGCCGAACCACATCACCCACAGCATCAGGCTGCGCGGACCGTAGAGCGGACCGAACAGCTCCTTGAGTGATCCGACCGGCTTGGCCGCTAGGCTGGAAACGGGCACATCAGCCGGTTCGGGAAGGGGCTTGCCCGATCGAAGCGCGCTCGCCTCGAGACGCTCGATCACGCGCTCGGCATCGGCCAGACGACCTCGCCCGATTAGCCAGCGAGGGCTTTCCGATAGGAAGAAGCGCAGCGGCACGACGAGGGCCACCGGCACCATGCCGACTATGAACATAGCCTTCCAGCCGAACGCCGGGACGAGGACCAGGCCAATAGCCCCCGCCGTCGTCAATCCCACCAGGAACAGCAGCTCGTAGAGAAGGAAGAAACGCCCGCGCTTCTTGGCTCCGCTCAGTTCGTTAACATAGGCGCTCGCGACTGGAACCTCGCCGCCGGTTCCGATCCCCTGAAGGAAGCGGAACAGCATTAGCGAATGGGCATCCCACGACATGACGCAGGCCGCGCTCATGATCGCGAAGATACCGATCGCCAGCGCCAATACCGGAAGACGGCCGATACGTTCAGCGAGCCATCCGAAGATCACGGCGCCGATCAGCTGGCCGAAATAGCCCGACGAGATGATCGCGGCGGCCGTCGCCGGCGTCAGGTGCCAGGTTTTCGACAGGATCGGCATCGCATAAGCGATGGCGATCGTCGTGTAGCCATCGAAGAAGGTCGCCATGCCGACGCAGCCGCGCGCCCACATGACCGGCTTCGTGACGGGTAGTCGCTCCAGGCGAGCAATCAGGCGGGAACCGTCGTCCATTGGCGCGCTTGTCCAACGCTGCGCCTCCCCCATCAAGGTCGAAGTCATTTCGGCTCTCCTCGGATTGCACGCCTTCCAACCCTCAGGCCCGGCATGTCTTTTCTCGAGTTAGTGAAAGGGGCGCCCCGTCAGAGGCGCCCCGCGTGAAATCAGATGATCCCGGCTTCCTTCATGGCAGCCTCAATCTCCTTTTCCGCTTGCGGCGTCAGGTCGCGCAGCGGCGAGCGGACGACCGCATTCTTAAGCACGCCGCGCGCACGCAGCGCGATCTTGAGCGCGACCGTGCCTTCCATGTGGGAACCCCGGTGGTAGACGTTCTTGGTGACGGGCAGCAACTGATCGTGAAGAGCGCGCGCCTTCACGTAATCCTTCGCCTTGCCGGCCTCGATCATCTGGAAAAGCAGCTCAGGCGCGATGTTGCCGTAGCCGACCAGCGCGCCATCCACGTCAAACATCGTGTGGAGCAAATACTCGTCATGGCAGGTCAGGATCTGCAGGTCCGGATGCTCGTTGCGGAGAACCGGGATCTCAGTGTCCCAGCGCTTCATGTTGCGCACGCCGTTCTTCGTTGCAACGACGCCCGGCTGGGCGGCGATCTCAAGCTGGGTCTTCAGATTATAGGTGCACTTAGTGACATCTGGGTATTGGAAGAGGATGCACTGGAGGCCGGATTCCTCGTAAATCGCCTTATAGCGATCCTGCGGCGCGCCCTCCTGGTAGCCGAAGCGCAACCAGCCATGCGACGGATAGACGAGCGCACCGATCGCGCCCGCATCGGCGGCGCGCTTGGCCTCCTTGGAAGCGACCTCAGTGCCCTCGCCAGTGATGCCGGCGATGACCGGGATCTGGTCGCCGACCGCTTCGACATAGGTCTCGATCAGCTTCACCTGCTCATCTTGGGTGAGGAAGGTGCCCTCCCCGGCATGGCCCAGGATCACGAGACTCTTCACGCCCTCCTGGGCGGCGAGCCACTTGGCGAGCTCAGCGTTGGCGGCCCAATCGACTTGGCCGTCGTCGGTAAAAACAGTGACGGGCGCCGGGTTGAGCCCGCGAAGGTCCATAACCTTCGTCGGTGCCGGGCGCGTGGAAATATCGGTGCGGGGATCAAAAGCACTCATCTTCGCTCTCCTGCGACGTTCCAGTTGCATCGTTAGCGGGAACGTTCCCAACATCGATCCGAATCAATCTGGTGTCAAGCGGGTGGCTGTGTCTATGATGCGCGAGGCAATATTCGAGACCGATGGGCGGACGGACGCGGATGAGTAGTGGCGGGATCATTAAAGCCGGGCGTGTGACCCTTCACAGTGTCGCCGCAAAAGCCGGCGTGTCGAAATCGACTGTCTCGCGCATTCTCGACGAGCGCCTGCCCCAATCAGACAATGAGACGGCGCAACGGGTTCGACGGATTGCAGCAGAGCTTGGCTATGTACGCGACATTTCAGCGGCCAGCCTGCGAAGAGGAAACACGATGGCGATCGGCGTCATCGTGCCGCGCTTAACCGACACGGTGATGGCAATGCTCTATGAGGCGCTGGCAAAAGCCTGCGCGCGCAACGGACGTATCGCCATCGTCGCGACCACCGACGACAAGCCCGGGGCTGACCGGACCGCCGCAGATTCGCTGATCCGCCGGGGCGTCGACGGGCTGGTCCTCGCCACCGCGCGCGACGACGACGATTTCGCGGCTGAATTAACAAAGCGCGACATCTCTTTCGTCCTCGCGCTAAGGACCGACGGCAAGAGCCCATCGTCGGTGGGAGACGACGAACTCGGCGGCTACCTGGCGACGCGGCATCTCCTCGATCTCGGCCATACTCGCATCGGCCTGATAGCCGGACCCGCTTATGCCTCAAGTGCGTGCGGGCGCGTTGCGGGCTATCGGCGCGCGCTCGAGGAAGCAGCCATCTCATTTGATGCAGAACTCCAGATTGCATCGACGTTCGGCATTGACGCAGGCGCCGCTGCGGCCAACCAGCTTATGGCTTTGAGAGATCGGCCATCGGCCATTTTCGCGGTCAACGACAATACCGCGATTGGTGCGTTGTCGGCGCTGGCAAACCTCGGATTATCCGTTCCGAACGACGTGTCACTCGTCGGCTACAACGATATTCCTATTGTCAGCCACCTGCCCACGCCACTGACGACTCTTCGGGTCCCGTTCGATCAGATCGCGCTTTCCGCCCTCGACCTGTTAGACGCCGGCGCTGCGGCGGACGACAGGATGCTTATTGCCGTGCCGACCTTGATCCCGCGAAAATCGACGGGTCGCGCCAAACCTGCCTCCCGTTAAACAGATACTCGCAAGGCGACGGCCGGATCAGGACTGGCGATTGCACACTTCTGTGCCCGGCATTTGCTCGCCTTCATGCCGGCCCGCCGGCGACGATCCACGTCGTAGAACCCGCGAATCGAAGAGCGTGAAAGTGGCCGTTTCCGAAGCCCTTGATGCTACCGTATAGGTCGCCCCACGTCGGGACGCACACTTCCCTCCGACTTGGATCCCATCCGCGGTCCAGCATACGATGCCACGGGCGACGGTCGCCGATCAAGGTTTCGGACGGATTTAATATCCACTTGTTTCTGCGTCGGACCGAATGCATTCTCGCCGACGACATGGAGCATGTGTTGATGACAGCTTGAAAGATGGTCGGTCGCCCCCGGAAACCTAGTGGACGAGACCCAGTTGTCGGTGTCCGTCTAGCCACCGCGACGATCAGGAAGATCGATAGATATGCCAAACGCGCAAAGATTTTCCGCTCGGAGGCCATTCGTGAACTGTTAGAGACGGGATTGCGCGCCCGCGTTAGACCGCGCGCAGAGGGCGCAGATGGCCAAGCGTCCGGATCGTGTGCGGAGATAGGTTGCCAAGCTGATGACTCATCATCATGAGCGAGCGCCAAGAAAGAAGCTCTTTCTAGAGGTGGCGATTGGGTCCGCCCCCCCCAACACCGTGTTGCCAATGCGCCCTTCTTCAAGAAGCGTGGGCCGATCTAGTGTCGGCCTAGGTGATTTCTCCGTCCGGAGCTGTGTGACTGGGAAGTCCCATTCCCCAGCCGGTGATATCATTGGCACAACCGGACCGACCGGTATCAGGAGCGGGTTCGAGGCTCAGGAACGGCGACAATTGGCGCTGAGCAGATCGGCAACTACTTGCGTTGGAGCACTTGCTCCGGTTGCCAAAGTCAAATGGGGTTCAGGGCCCGGAGGCGAGCTGCACACGGTCCGGCATGGTGACCGCTGCACAAAGAATGGCCACGAAATCTTTACAGTGCTCACGCATCGCTCACGCGCTCGAAACCATCCGTGCTCCACTTCTCGCTGCCAACGCCGTGGTGGACGAAAAACAGGCCGTCCGGGTCGTATTTCGCCTTGATGCGGCGAGTCGCGCATGGTTGAGACCCCAATAGGCATGCTGCCAGTGCGGATTGAAGTAATTGCTTTCGGAAACGTAGGAGCCCGCATCGGGCACCAAGGTCCGCAGCGCCGCCGTCGCGCTCGCGATCGCATCGGCATCCCTTTGCGCGGCGGCGAGATCGGGCGCGCGCTCGCCTGGATAGGCCGGCTCCTGTATGTCCGCGATCAGCGCGAGTGCGAAGGCCTGAACCAAGGCCGGGTTAGTCGCGGTGGCGATCGCTTCCTTGCGGACAGCCTCGGGAGCGCCGGCGAGGCCCTTATTGCAATGCAGCTGCACCTGCTTGAACCGGCTCGCCCGAAACAGCACCTCGGCGAATGTGTCGGGCGTAGACAGCAAGGTGGCCGGCAGCCAGAGCGAATCGAAGCCCTCAAGATAGGCGCCGACCTGCGCTTGATCGCCTTCCCACCATCCATGATGCGCGGGTGCGCCAGGTCGCTCGTCCCGGATCATGGATGGATTGTCGGCCACATTCCACCAACCGCGCGCCGCTATAGTGCGCGTCCGCAACTGGCCCTCCACCGTCATGTCGGGATGGTGCGCGGCCCAATCGAAGAAGGGCTGCCACGCGACTTTGGCCTCTTCGTCGGTCAGGCCCTGGCAGACCAGCGAGAGCTCCAGCCGGTTGTCCCGCGAGATGTGGAATTGCTCGCCCCAGTGCGGATTAAGCAGATTGTCCCGATAGAAAGCGAGGAAGTGTGCGATCAAAGCCTTGTAGGCATCGTCCGACTTTGCCCGGATTACGCCCCACGCGCCGCCGAACCTCTCCGGCAGGTCGTGCGTACGCAGCGTGATCCGGGTGACGACGCCCCAGCTGCCTCCACCACCGCCCTTGAGCGCCCAGAACAGATCCGAGTTGCTCTGTGCATTGCAGACGCGGACCCTGCCGTCGGCGGTGACGATCTCGGCCTCGAGCAAGCTGGACGCCGCGGTGCCAAAACCCTTGGAGAAGCTGCCGAAGCCGCCGGACTGCACGAGCCCCGCGACGCCCACGTCCGTGCAGCCGCCGCCCTGAACGTAGCGCCCAGCCTCCGTCGTGACCGCATGATAAAGGTCGATCCACACGCAGCCCGCGCCAGCAGACACCGCAGGGACGGGCGCGGCGTGGCAGCCCTGCGGCACAAAGCCGTCGTGCAGTTCGACATGGTTCATCGCTCGCGTCCAGATGAGCAGCGAGTCGGGCGCGCAGGACGTGCCCAGGTAGGAATGCCCCGTTCCCTTCACGACGAGACGCAGATCATGCGTGCGCGCGAAATTCACGGCGGCGGCGACGTCGTCTGCAGTGCGGGCCTTCACTGCATAGACGCTCGGTGCCGGCGTCCATGCGCGGTACCAGCCCGAAACCTGTGTGCCGCCCGGCTGGTCGCCGAGGAAGAACGGGTTGCGCAGGTTCCTGCGCAATTCGGTACAGGCGGCGCCATCGGTGCCGTCCGCGCAGGGCGCGAACAGCGGCTCGACCTCGATCAGATTGCCGCCGACCGCCTGGCGGAGCCGCTCCCACGCCGCTCGGGCGGGCCAGCCGGCGTCTCCCGGGCGCACCCGGCGGGTGAGCGGGCGGCGCATCGCACCTAGAAACCCTTGCAAGGGCAGCATCGCCGCCGCTGCCCCCAAGACCTTCAACACGTTTCGTCGCAGCATCCCGCTCTCCCCATGCGCGGCCGAGCCGCCTATAGAGCGGCGATGCCCGGCACCTCTTCCGATCCGCATTCTGTGACCGCAGCGGCGGGCGCAAAAGCGGAAGGGGCCGCGGCGCGCTGGATGAGTGACGTCCGGCGATGGCTGGGGATGAGCGGCGACTCCATGGGGGCGGACGGAACGGAGCGCCGCATCTTCCTCTATGGCCTCGCCGCCGCAGCGGCGCTCGTCGCCACGATCAACGCGATGAACGTGATCAGCGAGTCCCGCGACGTCGCCGGCGCCGGGCTGCTCGCGCCAACAATCTGGGAGGGGTCGAGCTGGCTCACGGTGATGGCGTTCTTCTGGATCCCCTGGGCTGCCTACCGGCTCGCCCCACCCTCCGTGCGCCCGCGCGGGCGGCTACTGGTCCACGTCCCGGCTGCCCTGCTGTTTGCGCTGGGCCACGTGTCCGGCTTCATCGGCTTGCGCAAGATGGCCTATGCGATGTTGGGCTGGCGCTATCGGGTTGACGGCTTCTGGTCGAATTTTGGCTATGAGCTGCGCAAGGACGTGATCGGCTACACGCTGTTTATCATCGGCTTCTCCTTCATCGCGCATCTGCTACGCCAGCAACGCTCCGTCGCTGCCCCCGCTGCGCCCTCCCCCACCTTCGACATTCGCGACGGGGCCCGGCTGAACCGTATCCGGCTCGAGGACATGCTCGCGATCACCTCAGCCGGCAATTACGTGGAGTTCCTGCTGCGCGACGGACGCAGGCTCATGATGCGTACACCACTCTCGGCGCTGGAGGAGTCGCTCGGGCCGCGCGGCTTTGTGCGTACCCACCGGTCATGGCTGGTCAATACGACGCGGGTGACAGGTCTGAAGCCGGAGGGCTCGGGCGATTATACAGTCGAGATGGATGACTTGACGGTGCCGCTATCCCGCCGGTTTCCAAAGGCGCTGGCTCGTCTGAAGGCGCCTGCTCCGATTGAGTATCGCTAATTCTGCCGGCAGCCAACGAATGGCCGTTTTCGCGCTGCACCAGATAGGCTTTCGCTCGTGGACAGACGGTCCGGAATTGGCAGAACGCCAACGGCCTCCCTACGACTGCCATGGGCGCGTCGACGATAGGTTCCTTTCTCCCGCGACAGCGGCCATTCCGCAGCCCACCAGATCCGGCCCATCGAACGATCGGCCGGACCGTGGGACTTGGGTCAGGTGAGCATACCGCCATCCACCGTGATGACGGTGCCGGTGATATGTCTCGCCGCCGGGCTGGCTAGAAAGGTGACGGCGGCCGCGATATCTGCCGGCGTGGCGTAGCGGCCGAGCGGAGTGAGGCTCCGTTGAAAATCGGCATACTCGCCGTCCGCAGGGTTCATGTCGGTGTCGGTTGAGCCTGGCTGGATCAGATTGGCGGTGATGTCCTTTGAGCCAAGCTCTTGTGCGAGGCCTCGGGTGAACGACTGGAGCGCCGACTTGGTCATGTAATAGACCGTCCCCGTCGCACCGACGATCCGGTCGGCGCCAGCCGAGCCAATCGTGATCACTCGACCGCCGGCGGTCAGATACGGAATGGCAGCCTGTGTCGCCAGCACGGGGGCACGGACGTTGACGGCCAGTAGCGCGTCGATGTCCTCCAGCTTGAAGTCGGCGATTGTGTTGTAGAGTGCGATCGCGGCGTTGTTGACCAGGATGTCGAGCCCGCCGAGTGCTCCCGCAGCCTCATCCACGGCTCGCTTGATGGCGACAGGGTCGGCGCTATCAGCCTTTATCGCGATGCCCCGGCGGCCGAGGTGCTCAATCGACTGCACAACCGAGTTTGCTTGCTCGCTGGCATGTTGAAATGTCAGCGCTACATCCGCGCCCTCCCGTGCGAGTGCCCCGGCTATCGCCGCCCCGATGCCCCGCGAACCTCCGGTCACGAGCGCCCTCTTGCCAGCAAGCTTTGTCATAACCAACCTTTATGCAATGATCACTACATAAATAGCTATGTTCGTTGCATTCGGCAGTCAAGGCAATTATACAACGATCGATGCAGAAAGGGTTTGCCGAGCGGCCGGGCACCGTTGCCCCATCGCCTCGAACGCGAGGCCGGCCGCGCGCATTCGACCGTGACGCGGCGCTGGCGACGGCTATGAGGCTGTTCTGGATCAAGGGTTACGAGGCGACATCCATCGCGGATTTGACGCAGGCGCTGGGGGTCGGAACGACCAGCCTTTACGCGGCTTTTGAATCGAAGGACGCTCTCTATGCAGAAGCGCTCCGGCACTATTCCGAGACCTACGAGGATCTGGTCTTCGGGCGGTTTCGCGAGGCGGGCAGCGTGCGCGAGGCAGCGGCTGCCTATCTTTTGGACTCGGCAACAGCGATGACGGGAGCGGATTGTGATCTGCCTCATGGCTGCATGGCCACTTTGAGCACGGTTGGGAGCGAGGGCCATACCGAACTCAGTGAGCTGATGCGGTCAACCCGAGGCGTCGCCTTCGACGTGTTGGCGGATCGACTGAAGAAGGGTGTTGCGGACGGCGAGTTGCCGGGTTCGGTGGACGTCGCGAAGCTCGCCAGATTCCTGCAGACCATCCAGAGCGGAATGGCGATCCGTGCACGGGACGGTGCCCACCGCACTGAACTTCAGGCCGTTGCCGAGATCGCCATGGCGGGATGGGACGGAATGGTCGCCAAGGCCCACGAGAGGCGCCGGTAACGAGTTTAGGCCCGCATTCGGGCCGGATTGCGGATCGCTATCGCGCGGCGATCTGGATGAGACATTAGCGGCGATCAGGATGAGACTCTGAGGCCGTGACGGGATCGAGATTGTCGCGGCGCGACAGGCAATGCAAGCTGAGATTGGAGTTGATCGCCGCTCCGCGACAGGGGTGTCTCAGGTTGATTGTCGCTGGAGAGCGGCACGGCGTCTGTAGCTCTCGACGTTCATCTCGAAGATGGTGGCGTGGTGGACGAGGCGATCGACCGCCGCGAGCGTCATGGCGGGGTCCGGGAAGACCCTGGACCAGTCGCCGAAGGGTTGGTTGGCGGTGATGAGGGTTGATCGGCGTTCGTAGCGTGCGCTGATCAGCTCGAAGAGGACGGACGTTTCGGCCTGGTCCTTGGTAACGTAGGCGAGGTCGTCGAGCACCAGCAGGTGATATTTGTCGAGCTTGGCGATCGCACTTTCGAGGGCAAGTTCGCGGCGCGCGACCTGAAGTTTCTGGACGAGATCCGAGGTGCGGGTGAACAGGACGCGCCAGCCTGCTTCGATGAGCGCCATGCCGATCGCAGCGGCAAGGTGGCTCTTCCCGCCGCCGGGTCCGCCGATCATGATGAGATTGGCGCCTTCTCGAGCCAGCGTCGC
>BACX01000627.1 GCA_000333335.1 Sphingomonas-like bacterium B12
ATATTGAACCTCGAAGCGACGCGCGAACGGAGTGGCCCAGTGGATGTCGATCGCATCAATGCCCGTCACCCTGGGAAGTTCTACGACGACCCACTCACGATGCTGACCAGCCACCCCCGTATAACGCTGGTCGAGATAGGGATCGCTTTTCCAGAAGCTATGCGGATCGCCATCGTCAATCCGTGAATAGCCGTCGTCGTTGGCTTCATCATGCGTGTCGCCGCGATGCGGCAACCTGTAGCCGTAACTGATCGGGTCATCGCCGGGAGCATCCGCGTCACCCGTCCAATAGCCTTGCCGATGGTCCGGGTCGCTCCAAGTTCCTCGCGACCGCCAATGCCAGGCCTCGATACCGAGTTCTGTCCGCAATCGATAGGATACGGGATGCCCGGCAAGGCTCGCGAGCGGCCTTCGATTGGCGGGCAGGAACAGGCGCTTGACCTCGTCCTGCGTCCCGCCATCGACCGCTATTCCGAACGCGTCCGCTGGTTGAAAGGTCGACAAGGGTTCCGCCCAATCAACGGTGACGTGATCGAGCAGAATTGGGTCGTTGGCCAGAAGCTCTGGTCCGGAAAGGACTGAAATCACCAGACCAGACCTTAGCGCAAAGACCAGCGCCTGCGCCTGCACGCGCCTCATTCTCCCACCACCGATAAATCCCCGGAGATCAAGTCTTTGGCTCTTTAGGCCATTTCAGGCGCAGCGATAGTGGGCCTGGAACCAAGCTGAACACCGGACATCCAGATCGCCACTCCGCATTCAGCCACGACGGCGCAGAAACATCTCCACAGGGCCGCTGATGTTGGAGGGATGTTATGCGCCTTACGCCTATGACGACTGGCAGCGGCATCGCTATTGGGAATGGCGTCATCGCGAATGGTGCCGCTGGCAAGACTGCTGGCGTTGAGCAAAAAGCCGCGCCGCTTTAGCGGCGCGGCGTTCACCAGATCGAGAGTGCCGATTACCCGCTGACGGCTTCGATTTTTCATGCTGATCTCACGGTGGCACACGTCACGTATCAACGGTGCCGCAAGGATCATTGCTCGATGGGGACTCATCACGCAGGGTCCGACCCGCCAGTATGATCTCCGCGACGAAGCAGGAGAGACCGGCGACCGCGCAGAGCAGGCCGCCGCCGAAAAAGGCGAAGAGGATCGCAGCGCGGCCGGAATCACGCAGTACACCAAAGAAAAGCGTGATCGCTGCACAGCAGGTCAGCACCCCCGCCGCCGCCGCCAGCGACACCGCCGCATCGAGAAAGCGCGATCGCATCTGCAGACGGCGGAGTTCTTCCGCGCGATAATGGTCGTCCTTCTTGAGGCTGTGAATCCGGTCGCTAATCCGGCCCAGCCGTGTCGAGAAGACGTTGAGGAGCGATCCAACCGCAGTCAGCAAAAAGATCGGGGTTAACGCCAGCTGGATAACATGGGCGGCATTGCTCAGCGGCTCGTTCATAGACTCCGTTTTTCGTCCAGTCGTCAAGCTCTTCAATTATCATGGGAAGCGGTCCCGGATCGATCACCCGTCAATCCTTTCACCGGACAGACAAGGGTCTGTTGAAAATCGGGCGGATCGCCGCCTCTGCCGTAGAGGGCGGCAGGAACCCTTACGCCCATTATCTGCCCATTGACCTCGGGAACTGCGCTGCCGTTTCCGTGCGTTTCCCACAATCCTGTGGGCGACAAGTATCGTCACGATAGATGACAGAGTCAGTCGTAGCTGGCCTGCGCCGCATAGACGCGGCCACCCTGTTCATTCCCGTGGATCTTGGAACGCCGGCGGGCAATTGCCGGCCGGCGTTTGCTATTACCAACCGTCGTGCCGCATCCAGCGGATCTGTCGGCTGATCTGATCGAGCCGCTCCTGAACGCGGGCGCGCTGATCCGGATCGAGCGGGCCAGCGTCGTCCCAATGCATCCTCCGGATCCAGTTACGAACGTCGTCAAGCTCGCCTTGAACCCGGTTGGCTTCGTGGCGGTCGAGGCTACCATCTGCACGTCCGCGATCGATCCTATCCTGCAGGAACTGAATTCGCTCACGAGGTCCATCAGGCGCACCGCGCCAGAAGGCGCCCGCGTCCCACCCCCCCGGGGGCGGAGCCGGCTGGGCTACCGCCATTGTGGCCGCAAATACCGTTGAGATTGCTGCTGCCGTCCACTTCATTATTTTTTCTCCTCACGCCTGGACCCGCATGACGTACGTCCCTGAACCGACCATCATTTATGCTGTTCCGTTACAAATGTGTCAGAGATGAAAGGCGATCGACAGTCGAAGCTCTGCCGCCCCCCATGGGAGGAACCGGGAAAGCGCCGACAGGCCTGCATCAATGACAGCCGCAAATCTCGCTGGCGGCGCGGACGAGGCGATCGAGATGATCGTGGCGGATATCGATGCTGCCGCCAGTACCGTGCACCTGTCCTTCTACATCTGGCTGGCGGATCACAACGGACTGAAGGTGGTCGATGCCGTGTGCCGCGCCGCGGCGCGCGGTACTGCCTGCCGCATTGTCGCGGACGCGATCGGCTCTTGCGGGTTAATCCGTTCGAAGCATTGGAGGGCGATGCGTGAGGCCGGCGCACAACTTTGCGCGTCGCTACCCGCTCCGCTTGGCCTCGGTCTTGTTGCCGGCCATCGCACGGATCTGCGCAACCATCGCAAGATCGTCGTGATCGACGGCGACACCACATGGTGTGGCAGCCAGAACTGCGCAGACGCGGCCTTTCTACCGAAGCGCACATTTGCACCATGGGTCGACATTTTGATCCGCTATCAGGGACCGGTCGCTAGGCAGGCCGATCTGATCTTCGCTTCGGGATGGATGGCGGAGACGGGCGAAGACATGGGTCCGATCTTCGCAAACGATCTTCCCACGCCGGAATCCGACGGCTTTGCCGCCATTGCTGTGGGAACGGGACCGCTGTCGCCTCGCGCCACGATGACAGACATATTTGTGGCCCTGCTTGCCGCTGCGCGCCAACGAGTGGTTATCACCACGCCGTATTTCGCACCGGACCCGCCCCTGCTCAACGCGATCGTGGCTAGCGCCCGGCGCGGCGTCCATCTCACGATCGTCTTTCCTCGTCGGAATGACAGCCGGATCCTTGGAGCGATCAGCAAGGCCTATTATCCTGTGCTCGCAAGGGCTGGAGTTCACATCCACGAATTTCGCGGCGGCCTCCTGCACGCCAAGACGCTGGTCGTTGATAGTCATCTGGCGCTAGTCGGCTCGGCCAACATGGATCGCCGAAGCCTGGATCTCAATTTTGAAAACAACATACTTTTCGCGTCGTCCGATCTCAGAAGTAACCGTAAGGACGGCACTGCTACTTCTTCGACGCTTGAAGGGCGCCTGCCGATCAGCGCCGCGGGTAAGCAGACTGACCGCTTCTTAAGAACTGCCCGTTCGGCTCCGAACGACGCAACCTGCGCGTTGCCCGGCGGGGCAGCTCAGGCGCTTACGCTGTGAAGAACTGCCGCCACGGTCGGGATGCTACCGCCAGACCGGAAAACCCAACACGGCCCCAACCTCGACGGAAAGACGTAGGCCAAAGGCAAGAATGTTTCTCGATTGATGCATAGAAGTCGGCTTCAGAATGTTATCCGGGTTCACCACATACTGAATGTTCGGATTGGCCTTAATCCCGCGCGCGATCTTGAAGCCGTAATTGACCTCGAAGATGCCTTCCCCCCCGTGGACGGTGTCGATGCCCCCCGCTTCCCGCCGTGAGGCCTGGAGAAAATCGACCTCCCTCGGCCCGAGCTTGATATAGCTTCCGACGATGCCGAACGTATCTTCCGGACGGCTGGCGAATGGGCCGGTGACGACCGCGCCTAGGATCGTCTGGTTCTTGAAGACAGTGTAGTCCTCCCCGGCACCGATGCTGCCGCCGAATAGCGTGACGTTGCGGCGCCTGTCCGTCCCCAGCCTGGTCAGCACGACATCGCCCATCGCATACCAGCCGGTCTGCCCGTCCATGTGTTGCAACGCCGCACCCTTGAACTGGACGCGCGAAACCCGGCGCGTATTGAGAAAGGGATCGGACACCGCACTGCTGTTGTTATAGCCGCCGAGACGAATGTGGTAGGCATGGTCCGCAAGCGGCGACGCCGATTGGAAGCCGATCTCGATCGCCGTCATCACGCCCGTGTCGGCCTTGGTCGAGAAATCGAAGCCGTTGCCGGGGTTCAGCGATCGATTGGCCTCGAACAAGCCGATCTGGGCGTAGAAGCGCTTGGACGGGTTGACCTTCACCCGACCGCCCCACGTCCCATAAGGAAAGAAGGACAGCGCCTGGTTCTGAATCGGCAGCACGGCCGGATTGAAGCAGATCGAGTTGTTCTGGAAGTTGCAGTAGATGGTTGAGGCGTTGAAGAAAGTCAGCGCCGATACACGTCCACCAGTGATGTTGATCTTGCCGTCGAACAGATCCTGATCGAGCGACAGGGCCGACAGGCGCATGTTGTGATAGGTCTTGAAGCGCGTCTGAAAGCTGACGGCGTTCCCGGTATGCTCTGCGGCGAGTGAAGTGCCAATCGACTTATTGATCGACATGTGGAACGACGCCCCGCTCCAACCGACAAGCTTGTTCAGATCGATGTCGGTGCCGAACGGCATCGCGAGACTGTTGCCATGCCCCTTGCCCTGGCCGCCACTGGTGTTCGCCGCAAACTCATCGACGAGGAGTGCGCGCAGATAAATGCCCTTATCGGCGAGCGCATTCCCCGTCGGTCGTGCTGATGATGATGTACGGGCAGACCCGCATCTTCTTCACCATGGCGCGCGACGGCCTGCTGCCGGCCAAGCTCGCGAGCGTCCATCCGAAATTCAAGACCCCGCACATCGTCACCTTCGTGACCGGCATCGCGGCGACCATTGCCGCGGCGATCCTGCCTGTCGGCAAGCTGGCGGATTATTCCAACTCCGGCACGCTGTTCGCCTTCCTGATGGTGGCGGTGTCGGTGATGGTGCTGCGCAAGACCGATCCGACGCGNCAGCGGCCGTTCCGCACCCCGCTGGTCTGGGTGGTCGCGCCGGCCGCGATCATCGGGTGCATCGCGCTCTACGCGTCGCTGCCGCTGACCGCGATCCTCGTGCTGCCGATCTGGGGCGCGATCGGGCTGCTGGTCTATT
>BACX01000626.1 GCA_000333335.1 Sphingomonas-like bacterium B12
CGGCAAAACCGATCATGTCGCGCAGGAAATCGGCGTCCGGGCTCTTCCCGACCATCGCCTGAAGGTCCATCATATCCTCGGTCATCGGTGTCTCCGTAAGTTGAGTGTCGCAACCCAAACTTATCCGAAGTTCGCCGATGACCACCCGCGAAACTGCCCGTCCGCTACAGCGCTTGTGGATAGCGCGCGGCCGGGCAGCGTCGCTACCGTCGACCTACACCACGCCCGGGGACGCGACCGTTGATCGATTGACGAGGAGCATGCTCCATCGGCGATCGCGGTTCCGGAGTGCGTAGGACGAAATCATGGTTCGGCCGCGTGCGTCCTTGAAGGCACTCGTGCTGCGGTACAACTCCTGGTGACTGGCCCCTGCTGCCCAGTCGTTGGAAAGTAGGTTCAGAGCCCGCAGGCTTGGCATCGGGTATGCGGCGCGACCTCTGCCGTCCGCTGCCCAGAACATGAGATTGCCCTGCCCCGCATACCGCGCCTGCCCCTTGATCAGATCGGCTGGAGTCAGCCCATAGGCGAAGACCGCCGCGCCGCCACGTCGCAAGGCGTCGCCATAAATATCCGCCGTGACGAGAGCACTCGGCATTTGAACGAGCGGGGCACCCCCGAATGCCGAATAGCCGATCTCGGTGATATACCATGGGATGGTGTTCGGCACGCCGTCGCCGCCGAGGCGCTTGTACAGGTCGCGCATCTGCAAGGCCTGATCGCGCAGCTTGATCGATGGCGAGCCACAGACATTGTCGAAAGGGAAATATTCGTAGGAGAAAAAGCCCAGCCGGTCGAGCGCCTCGCGGGCTTGTAGATAGCGAATGAAATGACGCGTCCAGCTCTCATCGGGACTGGCGTCGAGCCACGTGTCGGAGATGCCGTTGACCAAGCTCGGCCCGCCGAGCTTCAATGTTGGCTGGCGCTTTCGGATCGCATCGGCGAACTCCACGTAGAGCGCGCCATAGTCCTCCGCGCTGACCAACTGGCCATCGGGTTCCTCGCCGAGTTCGACCTTGTCGACCGCGATGTCTCGGCGGCGCAGATAGTCGAGCATCGCCAGCATGTTCTCGGGCGTGTCGTACAAAACACCGACAGGCATCATTAGCGGACGGCGAGAGATGACGCCCGCCACTTCCAACGAGGCGACCGAAGGCTGCGCCGTGTCTACGTCCCGGTCGATGGCGCGGTGCCAGGGATCGGTTGAAGAGACGTGGATGATGGTCTGGCGACCGTGGACGGCCGAATGCCGTATGATATCGACGAGGCGGCCAGCGCAACCGATATGGCCAAGCCTGATCTCCGCGACCGCGAACCCCAGCCTGTCGCGGATGTCAGTTGAGCCCGGAGGAGCGGTGCGCGAGGATTCGGTCATCAGCACACGCACAAAGCGTGTCGCGACCGGTGTTGGAGCAAGTCGCGAGACCTACTCGCCGCCATGTCCGTCGTTTACTTGCCCTGCGGGGAAGCGCGCCCACCGACCGCTATACTCGTCCTCGCCAGCCAATA
>BACX01000625.1 GCA_000333335.1 Sphingomonas-like bacterium B12
ATTCGAGCTCGGTCCCGGGGATCCTCTAGAGTCTCTCTGGCCGGCGATCGAGCGGTTGCTGCCGTATTATCCGGACATCCATGTCGAACTGAGCATCGATTCCTCGTTCACCGATATCGTCGGCGATCGCTTCGATGCCGGCGTGCGGCTGGGCGAGGCGGTGGCCAAGGACATGATCGCGGTCATCTCCTCGACAATGCCGTCCGCTATGGCGGAGGCCGGGCGATGGTGCGTGTCCGCGCGGAG
>BACX01000624.1 GCA_000333335.1 Sphingomonas-like bacterium B12
AAGCCGGAGACCGTCGCGCTGATCGAGACGATGCTGGTGCGTGGCCTGACGCCCGTGATCCCCTCGCAGGGATCGGTGGGCGCGTCGGGCGATCTCGCGCCGCTGTCGCACATGGCCGCGGCGATGATCGGCGTCGGCGAGATCATGGTTGGCGGGCGCCGCTGGCCCGCTGAGGAGGCCCTGCGCGACGCGGGGCTGATGCCATTGGAACTGGGGCCGAAGGAAGGTCTCGCTCTGCTCAACGGCACGCAATTCTCCGCCGCCAACGCGCTGGCCGGGCTGTTCGGGGCGGAACGGCTGTTCCAGTCCGCGCTGGTGACGGGCGCGCTCTCCACCGAGGCGGCCAAGGGTTCGGACACGCCGTTCGATCGCCGCATCCACGCGCTGCGCCGCCATCGCGGGCAGATCGAGACGGCCGACGCGCTGCGCACGCTGATGGCGGGTTCGGCGATCCGCGCCAGCCACCTCGTCGACGATATCCGCGTGCAGGACCCGTACTGCCTGCGCTGCCAGCCGCAGGTGATGGGTGCCGCGCTCGACGTGCTCAGGCAGGCAGCGGCGACGCTGGAGACCGAGGCCAACGGCGTCTCCGACAATCCGCTGATCTTCCCCGAGGCTGATGAGGCTCTGTCCGGCGGCAACTTCCACGCCGAGCCGGTGGCTTTCGCCGCCGACATGATCGCGCTCGCGGTCTGCGAGATCGGATCGATCGCCGAGCGGCGGATCGCGATGCTGGTCGATCCGGCACTGTCGGGGCTGCCCGCGTTCCTGACGCCCAAGCCCGGCCTCAACTCCGGCTTCATGATCCCGCAGGTCACCGCCGCCGCGCTCGTCTCCGAGAACAAGCAGCGCGCGACCCCGGCGAGCGTCGATTCGATCCCGACCTCCGCCAACCAGGAGGATCATGTCTCGATGGCGGCGCACGGTGCGCGGCGGCTGCTCGAGATGGTGGAGAATGCGTCCGCCGTGATCGGCATCGAGCTGCTGGCGGCGGTGCAGGGCTGCGACTTCCACGCGCCCCTGCTTTCGAGCGACGCGCTGGAGGCGGCGCGGGCACGGTTGCGCAAGGTTGTGCCGCATCTCGACAACGATCGCCATTTCCACCCGGACATGGAGGCCTCCAACGTCCTCGTCCGTTCGGGCGCGCTGATCGAGGCGGTGGGGCTGGACCTGCCGGGGCTGGCGTGAGCGACTTCCTCGAAATCCACCGCGGCACCGCGCCGCTGGTGGTGGGCTTCCCACACACGGGGACCGACCTCCCGCCCGAACTGGAGGGCGCCTTCGTCTCCCCCTGGCTGGCGCGCAAGGATGCCGACTGGTGGATCGACCGGCTCTATGCCTTCGCCCGCGATCTCGGCGCGACCACCGTGCGCACCCGCTATTCGCGCAGCGTGATCGACTGCAACCGCGATCCCTCCGGCGCGTCGCTCTATCCGGGGCAGACCACCACCGGCCTGTGCCCGACCGAGACGTTCGACGGCGAGCCGCTCTATCCGGGCACCGGGCCGGATCAGCCCGAGATCGATCGCCGCCGCGCGGCCTACTTCGATCCCTATCACGAGGCGCTCGCCACCGAGCTGATGCGGCTGCGCACCGGGCATCGCCACGTCGTCCTCTACGACGCGCATTCGATCCGCAGCCGTGTGCCGCGCCTGTTCGACGGCGAACTGCCGCAGTTCAACATCGGCACCAACAATCGCGAGACCTGCGACCCGGCGCTGGCCGAAGCGGTGGAGACGGTCTGCGCGGCGTGTGGCCACAGCCACGTCCTCGACGGCCGTTTCCGGGGTGGCTGGACGACGCGCCATTACGGCCGCCCGGTCGACGGCATCCATGCCATCCAGATGGAACTTTCGATGCGCGGCTACATGGCCGAGCCGGACGAACCGTCGCCGGACAACTGGCCGAGCCCGATCGATCCCGAACCCGCCATCCTCCCCATTCTCAAGCAGGTTCTCGAAGCCTGCCTGTCCTTCGCCAAGGAGCATCCATGAGCCGCACCGACAACAGCCGCGTGATCAAGCCCGCCACCGGCCCGGAGCTGTCGGCGAAAAGTTGGCTGACCGAGGCGCCCATGCGGATGCTGATGAACAACCTCCACCCGGACGTCGCCGAGCGGCCCGAGGAGCTGGTCGTCTATGGCGGCATCGGCCGCGCCGCGCGCGACTGGGAGAGCTTCGATGCGATCGTCGCCACGCTGAAGCGGCTGGAGGGCGACCAGACTTTGCTGGTGCAGTCCGGCAAGCCGGTCGGCGTGTTCCGCACCCATGCCGACGCGCCGCGCGTGCTGATCGCGAACAGCAACCTCGTGCCCAAATGGGCGAACTGGGAGCATTTCAACGAGCTCGATAAGCGCGGCCTCGCCATGTACGGACAGATGACGGCGGGATCGTGGATCTACATCGGCACGCAGGGCATCGTGCAGGGCACCTACGAGACCTTCGTGGAGATGGGCCGCCAGCACTACGACGGCGATCTTTCCGGCAAATGGCTGCTGACGGCGGGCCTCGGCGGCATGGGCGGCGCACAACCGCTGGCGGCGGTGATGGCGGGCGCTTCGTGCCTTACGATCGAATGCCAGCCGAGCCGCATCGAGATGCGCCTGCGCACCGGCTATCTCGACAAGTCCGCCACGACGATCGACGAGGCGCTGGCGATGATCGAGGCGGCCAAGGCCGAGGGTAAGCCGGTCTCGGTCGGCCTGCTCGGCAACGCCGCCGAGCTGCTGCCCGAGATGTTCCGACGCGGCATCCGGCCCGATCTGCTGACCGACCAGACCTCCGCCCACGATCCGGTCAACGGCTATCTCCCCGCCGGCTGGACCGTCGCCGACTGGATCGAGCGGCGCGAGCGCGAGCCGGAGGCCGTTGCCAAGGCGGCGAAAGCCTCGATGGCCGTCCACGTCCGGGCGATGCTCGATTTCCAGAAGGCCGGGGTGCCGACGGTCGATTACGGCAACAACATCCGTCAGGTCGCCAAGGACGAGGGCGTCGCCGACGCCTTCGATTTCCCCGGCTTCGTGCCCGCTTACATCCGTCCGCTCTTCTGCCGGGGCATCGGGCCGTTCCGCTGGGCGGCGCTCTCGGGCGATCCCGAGGACATCTACAAGACCGACGCCAAGGTGAAGGAACTGCTGCCCGACAACGCGCATCTCCACCGCTGGCTCGACATGGCGCGTGAGAAGATCCACTTCCAGGGCCTGCCCGCGCGGATCTGCTGGGTGGGGCTGGGGGATCGGCATCGGCTGGGCCTCGCCTTCAACGAGATGGTGGCAAACGGCGAACTCAAGGCGCCGGTGGTGATCGGCCGCGACCACCTCGACAGCGGATCGGTCGCCTCGCCCAACCGCGAGACCGAGGCGATGAAGGACGGCACCGATGCCGTTTCCGACTGGCCGCTGCTTAACGCCTTGCTCAACACCGCGTCGGGCGCGACCTGGGTGTCGCTGCACCATGGCGGTGGCGTCGGCATGGGCTATTCGCAGCATGCCGGCATGGTGATCGTCGCAGACGGCACGCCGGAAGCGGCGGCGCGGCTGGAGCGCGTGCTGTGGAACGATCCGGCGACCGGTGTGATGCGCCACGCCGATGCCGGCTACGACATCGCGGTGGAGTGCGCGCGGGAGAAGGGGCTGGACCTGCCGGGCATCCTCGGCTGATCGGGTAGGTTACTGGGCGACCACGCCGATGCGGATCAGCGTGGCGACCAGTTCGTCCTCCCGAAACGGTTTCAGCAAGTGTGCGGCACGGGAGAAAGCGGGCGGCAGCGTGCGCTTCTCCTGCCCCGTGACAAAGACGAAGGGCAGGCGCGTGGTCTGCAGCGCCTCGGCAAGCGGAAAGCTCGTTTCCTCGCCCAGCCCGATGTCGAGCACCGCGCCGTCGAGCGCGGTCAGCTGGTCGAGATTGTCTAGTGCCTCGACGATGCTGGAATAGGGACCGACGATCCGCGCCCCGGCGCGCTCCAGCGTATCCGCGACATGATCGGCGAGCAGCGGCTCGTCCTCGACCACGAGTATGCGGCATCCGGCGAGGGGAAGGGGCTGTTGCGACATCGAACCGATCTGAACGGACAGGATGGCCCTGGATAGCAGCCGTGCTTCGCCCGGTCGTTGACGGGACCGGAACGAATTGGGCGAAAGCCTAAGACCTTGGTCTAATCGCGCCGCCTGTCAGGGGGCTTTCGCGGTGGTGGCGGGCTTCATCGTGACGCCGAAATCGTCGAATCTCTCCCGCACGCGCGGATTGAGCTTTATCGCGGCGCCGGCATCGCGCGCGGCGGCCACGTCATCCCCCTTGCGTTGCTCGACAAGGGCCTTGCCGTAGAGCGAGGCGGCGAGATCGGGCGCCTTCGCCAGCGCCCGGCCATATTCCGCGAGCGCCTCGTCGAGCTTGCCGAGGCGGAGCAGCGCGAAGGCACGGCTGTCATGGATGTTGGCGGCATCGGGCGACAGCGCGACCGCCTGCGTACATTCGTCCAGCGCGCTGTCCAGCGCGACCCCGGCGGTCGCTTTCTGCCAGCAGAGATTGTTGAGCGCGCCGGCGGTCTTGGCGGTGGCGCGCGCCGCGGCGAAATCCTTGTCTGCCAAGGCTTTCTCGCCGAGCTTGGCATAAGCGATGCCGCGTTGCGACAGCAGATCGACATCGGTCGGCTGCGTGGCTATCAGCCCGGAGAGCAGCGCAGCGGCTTCACGCCAGTGGCCCTGCTCTCCAAGGAAGCCGGCTTTGGTGACGATCGCCTCCTGCATCTTGGGATCGAGCTGCAGCGCGGCATCCAGATCCGCCTGCCGTCCTTCGACGTCCGATCGTGGCCGGATGTTGTAGCGATTGATGTAGAGATAGGCTTCGGGTTTGATCGCCAGCGCCTTGCCGATCGCGATCATGGCGTCATCCCGCCGGCCGACCGCGTCGTAGATCCTGCCGGCAACGACCAGGGCGTAGCTGTTGGTGGGCGCTGCCGCGGCCAGTGCTTCCGCCTCGTGCGCGGTGCCGGCCGTATCGCCCCGGCTCATGAGGATGTTGGCGCGCAGTAGGCGCATGTTGGGATCGCCCGGATTGGTGGCCAGCAGGACGGTGGCGTCGGCGAGTGCCTGATCGTCCTTGTTCAGCGCGCGATAGGCCATGGCGCGATGCCAAAGGGCGAACGTGCTGTCCGGCTTGATCGCGAGGGCGGCGCTGAACTGGTCGACGGCCTCCTGCGGCTGATCGGCATGTTCCGCCAGGAACCCACGGCCCTGGAAGACGACGTAGTTGCGGGGATCGAGCGTTGCGGCGGCGTCGAAATCGGCCTTGGCGGCGTCACGTTGGTCGAGATGCGCATGGGCGATGCCCCGGTCGGCGAGCGCCATCGCGTTCTTCGGATCGAGCGCGATCGCCTTGGTCAGTCGGTCGACCGCTTCCTGGTGGCGACCGAGGTCGATCAACGTGCTGCCCTGTTCGATCAGGCCGTTCACGGTGGTGGCGTCTGCAGTCAGGGCGGCGGTATCGACGTAATTGGCGGGTCGGTTCAGGAAGACGCCCTTCTTGGCTAGCTTGCGCAGCGTATCCTGCGCGCTCGTCGACTGCGCGGCGGGAAATTCCGACGCCACCGACCGGTCGCTCTCTTCCACGACGAAGCGGTCTCCGTCGATTTTCGCATGGCGATGATATTCCATGCCCGCCACCGTCTGATCGACGTCCGAGCCGGGCGTGATCGTGAAGGCACCCACCTTGGGGGGCAGCAGAATCGTTTCGGTGACGTGGGTGTAGGTCGGGTAGCCGACCGCGTAGGGCGCATCGCTGTCCGGTCCGGGATCGCGGCTGAAATCGGCGGTGTAACCGACCCACACGTGATCGGCCTCGTACCAGCCCTCGTTCCAGTCCATCTTGGTTGTGCCGTCCATCCCGAAGGTCAGCGTCCGCGCTACCGGGTCGTAGCTGGTTGTCACGGTCTTGGGATCGACGAAGTCGTAGCGCTGCTTCCAGAATTCGCGCAGCGCTCTGTCGCGCGCGTCGCCGGCGAGGTTGGCCAGCGCGAGATTGGTGCCCACCGCCTCGTCGCCGCGCACCACGCGTTCGATATGGACGGGCACGGGAAGGGTGAGGCCGCCACTTGCATCGATACGGATCGCGACATCGGTCTGTGGCTTGTCGTAAGGGGCGGGTCGCATCGCCACCAGCGCAGCGTTGCCGGGGGCGAGCGGCAGGCCCCATTTCAGGTCGGGCGTTTGGATTCCGTCCAGCGCGCGATCGCCGACGCGGGTGCCGTCCAGCCAATAGACCCGTCCGCCGATCGTGGCGCGCACCAGCACGTGATCGAACAGCCCGATCTCGGGCAGGCGCTTGTCCAGTCCGTCACCCAGCGTCGTACTGACGAGAACCGGCACCGCGTCGATGCCGAGCGCGTGCAGCATGGCGAGCAGCAGCACCGTCTTGCCCTTGCAGTCGCCGAAGCGGCGCGACCATGTCGTCTCGGCGTCGGCGGGAACGAGGCCGCCGTCGTTCATGCCGAGGAAGACGTAGCGCACCCGATCCTGCACCAGCGCCAGCGCGGCCTCGGCGCGCGCCTTGGGGTCTGGGGAGGCGGCCTTGATCTTCGCGATCTCGGCCTGCACCGCGCTGTTCGCCGGCAGGGTCTCCGCCTTGGCGTAGAGCGGGGCGAGCAGGGTGACGACGCCGCTCCAGGAAGGCATGTCGCTCAGCTCGATCAGCCGGCCATATTGGTAGCGCATCGGCGCCCCCTTGGGCAGCACCAGCGGCTCCACATTGTCGGCGGACAGCTCGATGCTCGACAACGCGCCCTTGCGCACCACCTTCGGCGTCGCCAGGCCGCCGTCCGGCTGGATGCGCATCGTCACCGAGGACGGCCATTGCGCGCGCAGATGTGCCCGCTCGATCGGCACGCCATTCCACGCCGCGCCGGCATGCTCGACATGATCGCCCATCGCCGGGTCGCTGGTGGCGATCGACAGCGAGAAATCGACGACATCGCCCACCTGCAACCCCTCTGGCTGGATGGAGGCGGTGAGCTGGCCGTCGAGCACGGCGTTTTCCAGATTGGTCTCGCGGCGGAGCACCGTGAAGGTCTGGCCGGAGCCGAGCACGTCGATCACCTGCGTGCCGCGCCGGATCTGGAGCTTGTGGACCACCGGCGTCTGCGTGTCCGGATTCCAGGCGAAGGCGACGGCACCGGCGGATAGGCCCTGTGGCGTCTGCACCTTGAACACGCTTTCGAAATAGCGCGTCACCTTGCCAGGCTGGAGATCGACCTGCTCGTCGCGCAGCAGTAGCTTGAGCGGGACGTCGCCACTCTTGCCGTCATCGGCCGGCGCTGCGACGGGGACGATCCAGGCGGCGGGCGGGGCCACCGTCAGCTTGTCGCTCGCCCATGCGGGCGATACGGCCGCCGTCACCGCCAGCAGCGCCGCCGCCGATACGCTGCCCAGCGCACGCCCCATCACACCACGCATACCCGATTGCCCCCGTATCATCCCCGTCATCACGTTATCGCGGCGAATGGACGATGCAACCGGTTCCCCTGCTTATTGTGTCGGTTGACGGCGGGAGCGCCTGCCACCACCTCCGGCGCCCAAGGATGCGACACGCGGGAGGCGATGATGAAGAGCTACCTGAAGCATTATATCGACGGCCAGTGGGTGGAGAGCGAAGGCGGCCGGCGCCATCAGGTGATCGATCCCTCCACCGAGCAGCCGGTCAGCGAAATCGTGCTGGGCAGCGCGGCCGATGTCGACAAGGCGGTCGCCGCCGCGCGCAAGGCCTTCCGCAGCTTTGCGCAGACCAGCGTGGAGGATCGCATCGCGCTGCTGGAGCGGATCATCGCCGCCTATAAGGAGCGGATGACGGACCTCGCGGTCGCGACCAGCGAGGAGATGGGTGCGCCGATCGCCTTCGCGCAGGCGGCGCAGGTGCCGGCGGGGCTCGGTTATTTCCTCGGCACGCTCTCCGCACTCAGGATTTCCGCTTTTCCGAGCAGTTGCCCAGGGCCCGCGTCGTGCACGAGCCGATCGGCGTGTGCGGCCTGATCACGCCGTGGAACTGGCCGCTCAACCAGATTTGCGCGAAGGTTGCGCCCTGCATCGCGGCGGGCAACACGATGGTGCTGAAGCCGTCCGAGGAAGCGCCGGGTAACGCGGTGATCCTCGCCGAGATCCTCGATGCGGCGGGCGTGCCGGCGGGCGTATTCAACCTCGTCAACGGCGATGGGCCGGGCGTCGGCGCGGCGCTCAGCAGCCACAGGCATGTCGATATGGTGAGCTTCACCGGATCGACCCGCGCCGGCATCGCCGTCGCGCAGGCCGCCGCGCCCACCGTCAAGCGCGTCCATCAGGAACTCGGCGGCAAGGCGCCCAACCTCGTGCTCAAGGGTGCCGATCTGCCGCAGGTGCTGCCGCCGACGGTGCAGGGCGTGATCGCCAACAGCGGCCAGAGCTGCATCGCGCCGACGCGCCTGCTCGTCCATGAGAGCCAGGTGTCCGATGCGACTGCCGTGGTGAAGAATATCCTCGAGGCGACCAGGGTGGACGCGGCGGATGTCGAGGGCGGGCATATCGGGCCGGTCGTCAACAAGGCGCAGTACGAGAAGATCCAGGGCCTGATCCAGTCGGCGATCGACGAGGGCGCGACGCTCGTCACCGGCGGCACCGGACGGCCCGACGGGCGCAATAGCGGCTTCTTCGTGAAGCCGACCCTGCTCACCGACGTGACGCCGCAGATGCGGATCTATCGCGAGGAGACGTTCGGCCCGGTCGCGACGATCACCGCCTATGGCGATGCCGACGACGCGATCGAGATGGCCAACGACACCGAATACGGCCTGTCCGCGACCATCTCCGGCGATCCGGCGGAGGCGGCGAAGGTGGCGCCGCTGTTGCGTGCCGGGCTGGTCACGATCAACGCCTGGGGGCCGGGCGGCGGCACGCCGTTCGGCGGCTACAAGCAATCGGGCAACGGCCGGGAGGGCGGCAAATACGGCATCGCCGATTTCATGGAGATCAAGACGATCGTCGGCGAACCGGCCTGAGTGCAAGCGGGCGGCGTCCGCGCCGCCCGCCGTCAGACGGCGCGCGTGCGGGCGAGCAGGCCGACGCGGCGGATGAGATCGTCGATCGCGAAGGGCTTGGTCAGCACCTCCATGCCCGGCTGGATATGGCCGTGGTTGAGCACCGCATTCTCGGCATAGCCGGTGATGAACAGCACGGGCAGATCGGGGCGCAGATCGCGCGCCGCGTCCGCCACCTGCCGGCCGTTGAGGCCGCCTGGCAGCCCGACATCGGTGATCAGCAGGCTGATCTTCGCATTCGACTGGAGGATGCGCAGGCCCGCCGGCCCGTCATGCGCCTCGATACAGGCATAGCCGTGCTCCGACAGCGCATCGGCGACCAGCAGGCGGACGGACGGTTCGTCATCGACGACCAGCACCGCCTCGGCATGGCCGAGCTCCGTCACGGGCAGGATCTCGATGTCGGTCTCGGCATCCTCCTTTCCCCGATGCCGTGGGAGGTAGATGCACACCATCGTGCCCTGGCCGGGTCCGAATAGATGCGGACATGCCAATGCTCTGCCGCGCGAAGCCATAGACCATCGAGAGGCCGAGGCCCGTACCCTGCCGATCGGCTTGGTGGTGAAGAAGGGATCGAACACCCGTTCGATGATCGCCTTGTCGATCCCCGTGCCCGTGTCGCTGACGCAGATCGAGACATATTGGCCCGGTTCGAGCGCATGATCCCTCGCGGCGCGAGGATCGAGCCAGCGGTTGCCGGTCTCGACCGTGATCTTGCCGCCATCCGGCATCGCGTCGCGCGCGTTGATGCACAGGTTGAGCAGCGCGTTTTCCAGCTGATTGGTATCGACCAGCGCCAGCCAAAGCCCGGTGGCGGCGACCGTTTCCACCTCGATCGCGGGGCCGACCGTGCGATGAACCAGTTCCGCGAAGTCGGGCAGCAGGCGGTTGACCACGACCGCCTTGGGGGAAAGCGTCTGGCGGCGCGAGAAAGCGAGCAGCCGGTGGGTGAGGGCGGCGGCGCGGCGCGTCGCCCCCTGGCCGGCGCTCAGATATTTGTCGATTTCGCCGCTACGGCCCTGCGCGATCCGTGTGGCGATCATCTCGAAGGCGCCCGAAATGCCGGCGAGCAGGTTATTGAAATCGTGCGCCAGACCGCCGCTCAGCTGGCCGACCGCCTCCATCTTCTGGATCTGGCGCAGTGCAGTTTCCGCCTCCTCGCGCTCGGCCAGCGCCGCAGCGACGCGTGCTTCGAGCTGCTCGTGGAGCGCGCGCTGCGCGGCCTCCGCGCGCAGGCGGTCGGTCACGTCCTTGAACAGCACCGCCACCTGCCGATCCGACGCCGGTCCGATCCGGAACGATGAAACTTCGAGGTTTCGCCCCGTCGCCACCAGCTCGCGCTGGAAGCGGATCGGGTTCCCGGTCCTGAGCACGCTGCCGTACAGCTCGACCCAGCCGTCCGCCTCGTCCGGCACCATCTCGCGGACCTTCTGGCCGACGACGTTTGGGATACCGGCATTGCGCTCATAGGCCGGGTTGGCCTCGACATGGATATAGTCGCTCAGCGGACCGTGCGGGCCGTCGAAGAATTCGATGATGCAGAAACCCTCATCCATCGACTCGAACAGGGCGCGATATCGGTCCGCCGACGAGGGCGCGCTGGTCCGATCCTGTTGCGTATCCATCCCGGTCCTCGTGCGCGCTGCGGCCCCTTATCATGGATCAGGGCAGAAGTTGTGCAACGCGAACCGAGCGGCTTGGGTCCGTATTTTCCTCAGGTCAGAGGGCGTGAGGACTCTGATTTTTGTCGGGCAGGCGCGTGATCACCGCAGCTCCCGTCCTAGCGTACGGCGATACTGTCGTCGGCGCTGCTGAATACCCGGCGGGATTGGCACCAGATCTCGAACGGGCCGCCGGCATGCTCGCGCTCGCCGAGCGCGATCGCCTCGGCGTCGGTGGTCGCGCTGATATCGCGCCCCTGGGTGATGCGGCCGGTTACGGGATGCAGGCCATAAAGGCGGTAATGCATGTGTGGACTCCATCCCCGGAAGGCCGGCGCGTGAGCGCGCACAACCTTGCGACTTCTGGTCGTCCTCCCGGTGACGATCAGCGTATTGTCTAGCAGGAAAACGGAGATCCGTTGCTAATCGGGATCAAGTTAACGCGAGAATGTTACGGGCCGGGCGAACCGTTCGCCCGGCCCGTAAGGATCAGATCGCAGCCTTGAGCTGATCGATGAGGTCGGTCTTCTCCCAGGGGAAGAAGTCGCCATCCGCGTCGCGGCCGAAATGGCCGTAGGCGGCGGTCTTCTGATAGATCGGCTTGTTGAGGCCGAGATGCTCGCGGATGCCCTTGGGCGTCAGGCGGACGAGCTTGGGCAGCGCCGCCTCGATCTTCGCCTCGTCCACCGTGCCGGTGCCGTGCGTATCGACATAGATGCTGAGCGGCTCGGCGATGCCGATCGCGTAGCTCAGCTGGATCGTGCAGCGCTTGGCGAGGCCGGCTGCGACCACGTTCTTGGCGAGGTAGCGCGCGATGTAGGCGGCCGAACGGTCCACCTTGGTCGGATCCTTGCCCGAGAAGGCGCCGCCGCCATGGGGCGAAGCGCCGCCATAGGTGTCGACGATGATCTTGCGCCCGGTGAGGCCGGCGTCGCCGTCCGGCCCGCCGATCTCGAACAGGCCGGTCGGGTTGACGTAGATCTGCTCCTCGGCAGGCAGCCAGCCTTCGGGCAGCACCTTGGCGAAGACGGTCTTCACATAGTCGCGCAGCTGCTTCTGGCCGGCGTCGTTGGAGAGATCGGCGGAATGCTGGGTCGAGACAACCAGCGCTGTCCCCTTCACCGGCACGCCATTCTCGTACTTCAGCGTCACCTGGCTCTTGGCATCCGGCTCGAGGAACGGCGCGGCAC
>BACX01000623.1 GCA_000333335.1 Sphingomonas-like bacterium B12
GCCTGCTCGGCCATGATCGGGATCAGTTCCATGTAGCGCGCCTGCGGGATGCCGTAGGCGGCGGGCGTCGGCACGCCGAGATCGGCGTTGAGCGCGGTCAACTCGTCGAGCAAGCGGGCGACGGCGGACTGGTCTCCCTCATCCTCACGCGCTACGCCCATCGCGCGGGCGCAGGCGGCGTAGCGGATGCGGGCCGAGGGCGCGGAAAATGCCGTCACCGCCGGCAGCAGCATCGCGTTGGACAGCCCGTGGGGCACGTGGAAGAAGGCGCCGATCGGCCGGCTCATGCCGTGCACCAGCGCGACGCTGGCGTTGGAGAAAGCTAGCCCGGCATGATGCGCGCCGACCATCATCGCCTCGCGCGCCGCACGATCGTCGGGCGCATCGCAGGCGCGGCGGATGTTGGGCGCGATCAGCCGCATCGCGGAGAGCGCCATCGCATCCGAGAAGGGGTTCGCCCGCTTCGACACATAGGCCTCGATCGCGTGGGTGAGCGAGTCGATGCCGGTGTCGGCGGTGAGCCGGCGCGGCTTGGCCAAAGTCAGCTCGTAATCGAGGATCGCGATGGTCGGCAGGAAGGCCAGCCCCGCGCACAGCATCTTCTCGCTGGAAACCTCGTCGGTGATGATCGTGAAGCGGGTCGCCTCCGATCCGGTGCCGGCGGTGGTCGGCACTGCGACGATCGGCAGGCCGGGCGTGTCGGTGGCGGCCGGCGCCTTCATCGACGGGATCGGGCGCGGATCGATCGCCAGCGCGGCGACCGCCTTGGCGGTGTCGATCGGGCTGCCGCCGCCGAAGCCGATCACGCAATCATGGTCCCCCTCGCGAAACGCCGCGAGCGCGGCGTCTACCACGGCGACGGTCGGGGCCGGCACGGTATCGGTGAAG
>BACX01000622.1 GCA_000333335.1 Sphingomonas-like bacterium B12
GGGGCGGAGCGGGGTGGCGTCGATGTCGAGTGAAACACCGCCACGCTTTCCGGAGCGGCGTCCGCCCAGGGCTGGCCGTCGGTGAGATGCGCCACGCGGCGCGCGATCCCTTCCGCCCCGTCGACGAAACGGATGGGGTGCGGGCTGGCCGCCGCCAGCTGATCGGCGACCAGCGGGAAATGGGTGCAGGCGAGCACCACCGTATCCACCCTGTCGCCGCCCGGCAGGCCGAACAGGCCGTCCATCACCCGCATGTAATCGGCGGGGTCGCCCGGATGCCCGCGCAGCGCGGCCTCGGCCAGTTCCACCAGCCGCGCGGAACCGTGGCGTAGCACGAGGCAATCGGACGCGAATTCGGCAGCGAGGCAGTCGACATAGGGCTGGCGCACGGTCGCGTCGGTGCCGAGCACGCCGATCGCCCGCGTCTGGCTCGCCAGCGCGGCGGGCTTGATGGCAGGGACGGTGCCGACGATCGGCAGGTCCAGCGCGGCGCGCACCGCCGCCAGCGCGATAGTGGAGGCGGTGTTGCAGGCGATCACGATCAGACGCGGCCGATAGCGTTCGACCAGGCGCCCCAACAACGCCGGCACGCGTGCGGCGATCTCGGCCTCGGTCTTGGTGCCGTAGGGGAAGCCGCCCGAATCCGCGACGTAGACGATCGGTGCGGCAGGAAGACGACGACGTATCGCGTCCAGTACGGAGAGGCCGCCGACGCCGGAATCGAAGACGAGCAGGGGGCGTGTCGCATCCATGGCGGGCGATGTAGGCGGGGCGGGGATGGCGCGCCACCTAAATCCAGATTGTTGCGCTGGCGGCACCAGCCCTTATGCTTAGGCACCCTACGAAGAGGTCGCGTCCTTGATTGCTACGAACTGGCTGGTGCTGGGCGCTGCCGCCCTGATCGGCTACCTGCTGGGATCGATCCCCTTCGGCCTGCTGGTCACCCGCGCCGGCGGCGCGCAAGATCCGCGTACCATCGGCTCCGGTAATATCGGCGCCACCAACGTGTTGCGCACCGGTCGCAAGGAACTGGCGATCATCACCCTGCTGCTGGACGCCGCCAAGGGCGCGGTCGCGGTGGTGCTGGTCGGCCATGTCTGGCCCGATCCTCTGCCGCCCTCGCTGCCGGCGATCGTGGCGGGAGCCTTCGCCTTTCTCGGCCATGTCTATCCGGTCTGGTTGCGCTTCCAGGGCGGCAAGGGCGTGGCGACCTTCCTCGGCATCGCGCTGGCTCTGTCGTGGCCCTGCGGCCTCGCCTTCGCGCTGGTGTGGCTCGCCGCCTTCGCGATCACCCGGCACAGCTCGGTGGGCGGCATGACCGCCGCGATCGCGACGCCGGTGGCGGCCGCGATCATCAACCGGTCCGACCTGACGCTGACCTTCCTGCTGCTGGCGCTGATCGTGCTGTGGAAACACCGCGGCCACGTCGAGCGGCTGCTCGATGGCACCAAGCCGCGCTTTCGCAGCAAAGGCTAGGCCCGATGCACGGGGGGGATCGACGAGGCGGATGTTGGTGAATCCTCTCCGCGCGTCGATCGTGAGGATCGCATCGGCCGCCTTCGTCTGATGCGCACGCCGACCGTCGGCCCGGTCACCTACGCGCAGTTGCTGGGCCGTTTCGGCACCCCTACGGCAGCCCTGGAGGCGATCCCTGATCTCGCCCGGCGAGGCGGGGGGAAGCCGCCGACCGTTCCGCCGAGAGGTGTGATCGAGCGCGAGGTGGAGGCGGTCGAGAAAGCCGGCGCGCGCTACCTCTTCCTCGGCGTGCCGGGCTACCCGGCGATCCTGGCGACCATCCCCACCGCGCCGCCCGCGCTGATCGTGCGGGGCCGGCGGGCGCTGCTCGACCGGCCGGTGGTCGGCATGGTCGGTGCGCGCAACGCTTCGGCCTCGGCGGGGCGGTTCGCGCGCGGCATGGCGGCGGAACTGGGCGAGCGCGGCGTCACCGTCGCCTCGGGCCTTGCGCGCGGGATCGACACGGCGGCGCACCAGGGATCGATGGAGGCCGGCACCGTCGCGGTGATCGCCGGCGGCATCGACGTCGCCTACCCGCCCGAAAATGCGGAGTTGCAGGAACGGATCGCGAATGAAGGCCTCCTGATCGCCGAACAGCCACCCGGCATCGAGCCGCGTGCCCGCCACTTTCCCTATCGCAACCGGATCATCGCCGGGCTGTCGCAGGCGGTGCTGGTGGTGGAGGCCGCGCCCAAGTCCGGCTCGCTGATCACCGCGCGCTATGGCGGCGAATATGGGCGCGAGGTGCTGGCGGTGCCCGGATCGCCGCTCGATCCGCGCGCGCAGGGCTGCAACCTGCTGATCCGCGAGGGCGCGACCCTCGTGCAGACCGTCGATGACGTCATGGAGGCGCTGCGCCCGATCGATCCGCGCATGCTCGGCGAGCCATCGGGCGGCGGGTACGGGGCGCCGCGCGCGACCGCCGATGCGGGGGATGCCGATCGCCGCGCCGTCGCCGAACTGCTCGGCCCCGTGCCGACCCCGATCGACGAGATCATCCGCCAGTCCGCCCTGCCGCCCGCCATCGTCCAGACCGTGCTGCTGGAGCTGGAGCTCGCGGGAAGGCTGGAACGCCATGCCGGTGGTCAGGTAAGCCTCGCCTGACCCGAGTCGAGAGGCTTCATCCATGGGCCCGTGGGGCGCACTCATCTTCGCGATCTTCGCGACCGCTTTCTTCATGGCGGGCCTCGGCCCGACGGTCGGGCCGTCCAGTCCGATCCTGCTGCTCGGTTTCGTGCTGGCGGCCCCGGTCGTGATCCGCGCGATCCAGCGCGTCGTGCGGCCCGATCCGCCCGGCGGCATCCGCACCGGCCGGGTGATCATGTGGACGACGATGGCGGAGGCCACCGCGATCCTGCTGGTGGTGAACGTCTTCCGCAACACCGGGCTGGGCGACGTCATCCTGCCCGGCATCGCGCTCGTCGTGGCGATCCATTTCCTGCCGCTCGGCTGGGCATCCGGCCTCAGGCGATTCTATGCGCTGGCGGCGGCGATGGTCGCGGCCTCGTTCATCGGCTTCGCGATCCGTGGCACCGAGGGGACGCTGGTGACCGGTCTCGCTTCCGCTCTGGCCTTGTGGTTGGGCGGCATCTTCGCTCTCCAGAGGCCGACCTACGGATGATCCCGCCCAAGCTGCTGCCGATCCTGCTGTTGACCGGCTCCAACCTCTTCATGACGACCGCCTGGTACGGGCACCTGAAGTTCAAGGATCAGCCCTTGTGGCTGGTGATCCCGATCAGCTGGGCGATCGCCTTCTTCGAATATTGCCTGGCGGTGCCGGCCAACCGCTACGGATCGAACGTCTATTCCGCCGCCCAGCTGAAGGGGATGCAGGAGGTGATCACGCTCACCGTCTTCTGCGGCTCTCG
>BACX01000621.1 GCA_000333335.1 Sphingomonas-like bacterium B12
GCGCTGCTCTTCAACCTCGGTTATGTTTTCGACGGAGGGGACGCTTTCCACGCTAGCCAAGGTGCTGCCGGGCTGCATCATCTTTTCGGACGAACTGAACCACGCCTAGATGTTGGCGGGCATCCGCAATTCGGGCTGCGAGAGCGCGTCTTCCGCCACAACGACCTCGTCCATCTGGAGGAACTGCTGGCGGCCGAGGATCCCGAGGCGCCCAAGCTGATCGCCTTCGAAAGCGTCTATTCGATGGACGGCGACATCGCTCCGATCTCCGAGATCTGCGACCTCGCCGACAAGTATAACGCGCTCACCTATCTCGACGAGGTGCACGCGGTCGGCATGTACGGCGCGCGCGGCGGCGGCATTTCCGAGCGTGACGGCGTGGCGCATCGCCTCACCGTGATCGAGGGGACGCTGGGCAAGGCGTTCGGCGTGATGGGCGGCTATATCGCGGCCGACAGGCAGATCATCGACGTGATCCGCAGCTACGCGCCGGGCTTCATCTTCACCACCTCGCTGTCGCCCGTTCTGGTGGCGGGCGTGCTGGCGAGCGTGCGGCACCTGAAGGAATCGTCCGCCGAGCGCGATGGCCAGCAGGCCGCCGCCGCGACGCTGAAGCGGCTGATGGCGGAGGCCGGTCTGCCGGTGATGCCCTCGGTGACGCATATCGTGCCGCTGCTGGTGGGCGATCCGGTGAAGGCCAAGCGGATCAGCGACATCCTGCTCGCCGAATACGGCGTCTACGTGCAGCCGATCAACTACCCGACCGTCCCGCGCGGCACCGAGCGCCTGCGCTTCACCCCCGGCCCCAGCCATTCGGAAGAGATGATGGTCGAGCTGGTCGAAGCGCTGGTCGAGATCTGGGACCGGCTGGAGCTGCGCCAGGCGGCGTGAGACAAGCCCCGTTTACCGCGCTCTAATCCCTCCCGTTTAGCCCTTCGCACGAAGGGGGATCGGGAATGGGCAGATTTGCGGCGCAGCTGGTCTCGATCGGCCTTGGCTTGGGGTGTTTCGTGTTCGCCTTCGCGGGCTTCGTCAGTCTCGAAACCTGGGATCGCCCGGATCAGCGAATGGCGACCATTTTATGCTGCGTAATGGCGGTCGCCTGCTTCGCCGGCGCGTTGGCCGTGAAGCCAGCCGAGACGCGGAGAACCCCGATGTGGGTCAGGCTGCTCCCACTGGCACTGATCGGCGTGCACCTCGCAATTCTGCACCGTCGCTGAAGGCACGTCGCGTTCCGGAGCCTTGCCGCCCTACGCACCGAACCGACCAGCCACGGCAGACTATTGATCACCCCTCTTCTTTCGGGCCATTGCGGCGGTGGGCAATCAAACCTATCTCCATTGCCGGGAAGGTGATCTGGATTGCTCCCACCTCGGGGGAATCGAGGAGTCGATCATGCGTATATTCCTTGTGCCGTCTTTAATCAGCGGCGCTCTTCTCGCTTCCACCGCCGCCTTGGCAGGCCCGGTCACGATGAGCGCGAGCGGCGCGGTTCAGTTGCTGCCAGGCCAGATTCAAGCCGGGTACCGTCAGAATCTCGAACAGCTCCGCCATGACGCCCTCGCCCAGCAGACCAAGGACGGCGGCACGCTCACCGCCGATCACCGGGCCGCGCTCGATCGCAAGCTCGACCGCATCAATGACGATTATCGCCGCCTGCTGCTGAATCAGAACCCGCTCGCGGTGAATGCGGACGGTAGCAGCGTGGCGCGAGGCGCCGCTCCCGTGAACTGGACGGTCAGCGGCCTGATGCAGGGTGGCACGCAGCCCTGAGGCGCACCGCAGCGGCCTCAGCCCGCAGCGGTAGGCTGCTGATCGCTTCCTACGCCTTCAGCACGTCCTTGCAGCCGCCCCTGGCGCATGCGGCGCCCATCTTCGCGTCGAGGCGCGTCATCACCACGCCGCCATCATGCTTGCCGCTCCAGTCGCGCAGCTTCTTGGACCAGTCGTCGGCCTTCTTCTGCGTGCGCTCGGCGTAACCCGCGTCGTTGGCGCCGAGCGCGTCGATCACCATCGTGGCGGCCTGTTCCACCGCCGCCTTGTCGTCCGGCGTCATCCGCATCACGCCGTTGGAATAGAAGATCGCCCACTGGATGCGCGTCGCCGGCCCCTGCGCGGTTTCGGCCGCCTGCTTCAGCCAGCCGATCGCGGCGGGATAATCCTTCTCGTCCTCTTTCAGCCCGGCGAGATCGACCATGAAGTAATAAGGCGCGACCGCCTTGGGCAGTTCCGCCTTCCAGAGCTTCTCCGCGCCCGCCTTGTCGTCGACCTCGGCCAGCGCGTCACCCGCATTGGGCATCACCGCCTGCCGCATCGAGGGATCGGTCGCCGCCTTGCTGACCATCGCGACGCGGTCGCGCACCTTGGCCACCACGTCGGGCGAGACTTTGCCGCCGTTCGCCGCCTTGGACAGCGCGATCTCCGGGTTGATCGTGGAGAGCCGGTCGCCCAGCGGCACCGACGTGTCCGCCGCCATCCGGTCCATCGCCGCGATCAGCTTCGCGGACAGCGCCTGCTTCTCGGCCGGATCGGGCAGCGCGAGGATCAGCGGCGTGGTGCCGAAGCTCAGTTCCTGCCGGTTGGCCTTCACCTCGTCATAGCTGTCGAGGATCGGCGGCAGCACGGCGCGCACCTGTGCCAGCTGATCGGGCGTGAGCTTGGCGACATCCTTGCCGTCGCCCGTCATGAACAGGCTTGTCAGCGCGAAATGGCGCTTGAGCGCGGGGTCCGGCGCGGCGGCGGCCAGCTTCGCGACGAAGTCCGCGCCCTTCTTGTAGTCCCCGAAATGCTTGGGGTCGTCGAACCAGTCGAAGCTCGCCAGCAGTCGCCAATCGTCCGCCGACAGCTTCGCCGGATCGTCGGCACGCTTGAGCAGATCCTCGGTCGAGCTCGTGCGGTTGGCCGCCACCTTCAGCACGTCGGCGAGCTGGCCGGCGGTCGATCCACCGGCGAGGCGCGTTACCTCCTGCCGGTCGGGCGTGAGGATGATGACGGTCGGATAGCCCTGGATGCCGAATTTCTCACCCCACAGCTGCGCGTCCTTGGCATCGCCGTCGAGGTGAACGGGGATGAAGTTCGCCGTCTCGGCGATGAACGCCGGATCCTTGAACAGCGTCTGCTTCATCAGGTTGCAGGGCGGGCACCATTTCGCCCCCCAGTAGAGCAGGACCGGCTTCTTCTTCTCTCTGGCCTCGGCGAAGGCATCGTCGACGTCGCCCTCGCGCCAGGCGATCGCCCTGGTGGAGGTCTCGGTCGCTCCGGGTTGCGCCTGATCGGCCTGTTTGTGACACCCCGCCGCCGCCAGCGCGACACCGAGCATCATCAGGCTTACCGAACCGCGCATCCATGCCTCCCTCAGAAGGACGACATATGTAGACCAGCCTCAGTAAAGGGCAAGCGGATGGTTCAGGTCAGCGCGAAGCCCAGCCCGATGGTCAGCGCGCCGAGCGCCAGCGACAACGGCAGGCGCAGGTTCATCCACCAGGCCGGCACGAGGCGCTTTTTCTCCAGCGCCCGATCGACCAGCGGAGTCAGTGCGATGACGAGGCCCAGCAGCGTCGAGCACACCACCGGCATATCCGCCGACAGTCCATAGAGGATGGTCGCGAGGATGGCGGGCGCCACCGCGATCACCATCAGGCGCGATCTTTCCTCCTCGCCCGCGCGGGTCGAGGCGACGCCCCACCAGATGCCGCCAAGGAAGCTCAGTATCATCGCCGCATAGGTGAGCGCGAGGCCGCCGATCTTGCCGGGCAGCGACGTATCCGGGTTCATCCCCGCCGCCAGCCGCACGAACAGCGCGATCAGCATCGGCAGCAGCCCCATCGCCCCCAGCACGATCGCCTGCATCGGCGGCATGCGCCCCCGCCCGAACGCCACCAATTCGCCTTCGCTCATCGAACGATCCCGATCCCCACCCTCAGCCGCGTCTGCTTGCGGTTGTAGTCCAGAAGGTCTTCGCCATAGCCCGTGAAGCCCTGGACGACGACGTAGAGCGGCAGGTCATGCCAGATGTGCGTCAACGGATAGCTAAGATCGGCGTCGATCGATCCCTTGCCGGTGCCGAAGTTCATCCGGCTCCAGGCCGAGAGCTTGAAGCCATCCGGCTGGGCGATAGAGAAGGCCAGCGCCTGATGCCCGCGATAGCGCGCGATATCCTCGTTGCCGTCGCGGCTGCCGACATAGTGGAAGATGCGCGGCCCGATCGAGGCGGTCCAGCTCCCGATCGGCAGGTCTAGCGTCGGCTGGATATAGACGATGTTGTAACTGCGCGAGGCGCTGCCGTCCCGCCCGTTGGATTCGTGCAGGAAACCGCCGCGCACGCCCAGCTGATCGCCCGCCTCGTTCTTCGGCAGCGTGTAGAAATACAGGAATTCGGGCTGGTAGTTCACGTCGCGGAACGGCGCGCTGTTCGCCGCCGTGTCCCAGAACATGCGCTGCGTGTAGGCGAGGTGGAAGCCGCTGTACCAATTGCCGTCGTCGGGATGGCCGAGCAGCTGATACTTGAAGCTCAGCTGCAGCCGCGTGTTGGTGTCCGTGCCGTGCCCGGTGACCGCGTAGATCGGGTTGTAGGCCGAAAGATTGGGCAGGAAGCCGTTGCCGATACGCGGAGGAGGCGGCGGGTTGGCGGATGCGGCGACAGGTTGCGGCGTCGGCGTCGCGACCGGAACCTGCGCGGCGAGCTGCGTGCCGCCGGCCGGCTCCCCAATCGAGAAAGCATAGCCGTCCGCCCGATTATCGAGCGACAGGATCGCACGACCGGTCACGTCGCCCGGCATGGCGCCGGCATAATCGACCGCGGCATAATCATGCCCCTTCACCTGCGCCGGCCCACCGTTTCGCGCGAGAGTAAGCGGCAGATCGCGTCCCCCGGCATGAAGAACGACGTTGAACTCGTCGGGCGTGCGGATGGCGATATCGTCCATCACGTTCATCAGCGCGATACGGGCGACGATGCGGTGATCCGCCGTCACCGTCACCGACATCACGGTGGACATCGGCGGCGGCAACGGGACGCTCACCGGAGGCGGCGGAGGCCCCGCCGCGGCGGCCAGAGCCATGGACAAAGCGACGACACTCATACGATCCCCCTTACCGTCCCTGCCCGATCTGTCACATCAATCGCGGCAATAGCCTTCACCCGGCTTCACCGTGAGGCAATCCTTCTTGGTCGCGAGATATTTCAGGCCGGTGGCGGCGCCATCGGTCTCGCGCAGCACCTGGTCGCCGTCGGGCCGCGCGAACTGGATCGTGTTGCCCACTCCCGTCCCCTCGAACACGCCCTTGTCGTCGAGCGTATATTGCTGGGTGAGCGTGTAGTGGCCGGCGCCCTTCTTCGCATCCTTCGCGATCACGAGGTTGAGACCTTCCACCCCGCGCCAGCGGCCGACCCACTTGTCGGTAGGCACGCCCGGATCGGCGAGCGCGCTCATCCGGTCGTTGAGCCTGCCGATCCGCGCCTGATCCTGCGCCGTGGCATTGTCGATCCGGTTGGAGGCCCGATCGCCCCAGTCGTCGGTGCGATCGGCAAGATTGTCGGCGGCATTGCCGGCCCGACCAGCGGTCGCGCTCGCCGAATTGCCGATGTCGCTCGCCGTCTGCTTGCAAGCCGCGAGCAGCATCAAGGCCGCGATCGCGCATCCTGTCTTCGTCACGTCATACTCCCTAGCCTTCATGGACCCTCGCCCCTAAGGAGGCGCCATTCCCGACTCGACGGAGCCGAAAGCCCATGGCCATAGCCATCGCATCCGACCACGCCGCCTTCGCGATGAAAGCCGAGATCGCCGATTGGTTGCGCTCGGAAGGTCATGACGTGCTCGATCTCGGGCCGGAGACCGACGGGCGGGTCGACTATCCCGATTATGGCTACAAGCTGGCCGAGGCTGTCGCCGAGGGACGCGCGGACCGCGGCATCGCGCTGTGCGGCTCCGGCATCGGCATCTCGATCGCGGTGAACCGCCACCCGGCCCTGCGGTGCGCGCTCGTCTCCGAGCCTCTCTCCGCCCAGCTCTGCCGCGAGCATAACGACGCCAACGCCATCGCGCTCGGCGCCCGCCTGATCGGCATCGAGCAGGCCAAGGCCTGCGTCACCACCTTCCTCACCACCGGCTTCGCCGGTGACCGCCACACCGGCCGCGTCGAGAAACTGACGCACCCCAGCTTCGCCAAGGAGCCCGCATGAGCACCCAGCCCGCCTCTATCCCCGAGATCCGGAAGTCCGGCTTCTTCACCCAGAACCTCGCGGATTCCGATCCCGCCGTCTTCGCCGGCGTCGAGCATGAGCTGTCGCGCGAGCGCCACCAGATCGAGCTGATCGCGTCCGAGAACATCGTCTCCAGGCGGTGCTGGA
>BACX01000620.1 GCA_000333335.1 Sphingomonas-like bacterium B12
AGCTCGGTCCCGGGGATCCTCTAGAGTCACAGCGAGGCGCAGGCCGAGGATGTCGCCCGCGTGCTGGCCGAAATAGGCGCGACCGATGAGGAAGGCAGCGTCCCGATGATCGAGGCGTGGAACAAGGTCGACGCGCTCGATCCCGAGGCCGCCGCCGTGCTCCGCGCCGAAGCCGCGCGTCGCGACGACGCGGTGGTGCTCTCGGCGCTGACCGGGGAGGGGGTGGACGAGCTGCGCCGCTTCGTCTCCGATCGCCTGAGCCGAGGCGCCCGCGTCCGCACCGTGCGCCTGGCCGCGAGCGACGGCGCCGCCATCGCCTGGCTCCACCAGCATGGCGAGGTGCTGGCGAGCGACGCGACCGGCGAGATCGTCAGCCTCGATGTCCGCATCAGCGACGTGGACTGGGCACGTTTCGAGGCACGGGAATGAGCGGACTGCCGACCAGGGATTTCGCCGCCTTCCTGTTCGACATGGACGGCACGGTGCTCGACAGCATCGCCGTGGCGAACAAGGTGTGGACCCGCTGGGCGGAGGGACACGGCCTCGATCCCGCGCCTCTGCTCGCGGTGATGCACGGCGTGCAGGCGGTGCAGACCATCCGCCGCTTCGCGCCCGCCGGGGCCGACATCGATGCCGAGTTCGCCGCGCTAACCCAGGCCGAGATCGATGAAGCGGAAGGGACGCAGCCGATCCCCGGTGCGCGTGCGTTTCTCGCGTCGCTGCCCGCCGATCGCTGGGCGATCGTCACCTCGGCTCCGCGCATTCTTGCGCTCCGCCGGCTCGAAGCGGCGGGCTTGCCGGTTCCGGCCGTGCTGATCGCCGCCGATGACGTCGCCAACGGCAAGCCCGCGCCCGATTGCTTCCTGATGGCGGCCGAAACGCTGGGCGTCGCCATCACCGACTGCCTCGTCTGGGAAGACGCGCCCGCCGGCATCGCCGCGGCCGAGGCATCGGGCGCCACGGTGATGGTGATCACCGCGACGCATCACGAGGCGATGGAAACGCCGCACCCGGCCGTCGCGGGCTATGAAAGCCTGTCGGTCGTGATCGGCGCGGATGGCGGCCTGTCGCTGCGGCGCTGACCCTCAGGCCTGCGACAGTCCCAGCACGATGATCGAGATCATCAGCAATCCCAGCCCGAGCATGAAGACGAGATCGGCAAAGGCCTCGAGGCGCGCACTGTCCTTCTCGTCGCGTAGCGCGGCGTAGGATGCGAGGCAGCTCACCGAGAAGCAGACCGCGCCGCCCCAGGCGATCTCGTCGGCGAACGTATTGGCCGATGTCTTGCTGATGTGCAGCCCGGCGATGATCAGCAGCGTGATGCCGAGCAGGTTGGACGCGGCGGACAGGATGTGGTGCGTCCGCTGCACGGGCGGCTTCATCCCCGCATCAGCTTCCGCGTGAAGCGGATCAGGCCGAGCTGGCGGTGCCGTCGCAGCCGCTCGGCACGCAGGATCAGCCGCACCTGCGCGAAGCAGCGCTCCACGTCGTCATTGACCAGCACGTAATCGTAGCCGTCCCAGTGGCCGATTTCGGATACCGCGCGCTCCATGCGGCGATCGATCACCTCGGTCGGGTCGGTGCCGCGCGATCGCAGGCGGCGGTCCAGTTCCTCCATCGAGGGCGGCAGGATGAACACGCGCACCACGTCGCCGGCGGCCTGCTGGTAGAGCTGCTGCGCGCCCTGCCAGTCGATATCGAACAACACGTCCCGGCCATCATGGAGCATCTGCTCAACCGGGCCGCGCGGCGTGCCGTAGCGATGATCGAAGACGTGCGCCCATTCGAGGAACTCGTCGTCCGACACCATCCGCTTGAATTCGGGCACGTCGACGAAATGATAATCCTTGCCGTCCACCTCGCCGGGCCGCATCGGCCGCGTCGTCGCGGAAACGGACATGGAGATCTGCCCGTCCGCCTCGATCAGCTTGCGCGAGATAGTCGATTTGCCCGCGCCGGAGGGCGAGGAGATCACGAACAGCAGCCCGCGCCGTTGCGCCTCGGTCTCGTGGGCGGGGCGGCGGGGAAGGGGGATGGGGGAATCGTCAGGCTCGGCCATGGCCGCTTCTTGCCGCTCGCGGCGCGGGGCGTCAATCCGCTTGACAAATATAACCGTATAGGTCATATGGGATGCCAAGTACCGTATCTCTGATCAGGATATGGTGCAAAGCCTTCGGGCGGCGACGGACCTCGATGTCGCGGCAGCCCGGAGGGATGGTCGGTGGTTATCCCTCCCTTCCACATGGGCCAGCAGAACGGACGCATATGCGCCAGCAGGTGCTTCCGCTCTGTCCGCTCCAACCCGCCCGGCGAAGCACACGGCCGAACGCGCGCTGTCCCTGCACTAGCCACCTCTCGCGAGGCGAAGGCAATCGCGAGACCATCGGCCATCCCCCACCCGATCTGAAGGCGGAGCTGTACCCGGAAATCCTACAGCCCTCGCGCCTTGGCCGCCTGCCAGAGCTGTTCCTTCTGATCGAGGCTCAGGCCCGCAAACGCCTCGCCGGCCTCCTCCATCGCCGCGAACCGTCGCTCGAACTTGGAATTGGCAGCGCGCAGAGCGGCTTCCGGATCGATCTTCATATGACGGCCCCAGTTGACCAGCGCGAACAGCAGGTCGCCAAACTCTTCGGCGCGCGCAGCCTCGTCCGGCGCGGAGGCGATCTCGTCCAGTTCCTCGATCACCTTCGCCCGTGGGCCGTCCTCGTCGGGCCAGTCGAATCCGGTGCGCGCGGCCCGCTTCTGCAGTTTCTCCGCGCGCATCAGCGCGGGCAGGCCGAGCGCCACACCGGCGAGCGCGCCCGTCTCCTTCCGGCCCGCCCGTTCCTCCGCCTTGATCTGCTCCCAGCCGATCTGCGCGGCCGTGCCGTCGGTGCGCTCGGTATCGCCGAAGACGTGCGGGTGACGGCGGATCATCTTGTCCGAGATGCTCTCGATCACGTCGGCGAGCGCGAAGTGGCCGGCTTCCTCGGCCATCCGCGCATGGAAGACGACCTGCAGCTGGAGATCGCCGAGCTCGCCCTTGAGGTCCATCATGTCGTTGCGCGCGATCGCATCGGCGACCTCGTGCGCTTCCTCGATCGTGTACGGCGCGATGGTCGAGAAATTCTGTTCGACGTCCCACGGGCATCCGGTCTCGGGATCGCGCAGCTTCGCCATGATGCCAGCGAGCCGCTCGATCGCGTCACCGGCGGAATCGCAGTTTTCCGCCACGGGGGGCTGCGAGGGGGCCTTGAGGGGGCTAGCGAGGGGGGCTGTATCGTGGCTCATCCGTCAGTCCGATAATATACATTATGTAAAGTCCGGATCGATCCAGCCGGATGATCGGAGGTCTCCCCCTGCTTATCGCGGCCTCCGCGCAAAAGCATCCGCAAAGGCTGGGCGTGGCGTTTCGGAGGCGTTAGGAAGCGCGGATGCTGCGCCGACTGCTCCTGCTGTGTCTCGTCCTGCTCGCGGCGCCCGCCGCCGCGCAGGACGTCGATCCGATCATCGCATCGATCAAGGCGCTCGATCAGGCTTCCGCCGATTATCAATCGAT
>BACX01000619.1 GCA_000333335.1 Sphingomonas-like bacterium B12
TTCCAGCGCACGTGCTCGCCTCGGGCGTGGTGCCGCAGCTCAGCCTGATCATGGGCCCCTGCGCGGGCGGCGCGGTCTACTCGCCCGCGATGACGGACTTCATCTTCATGGTGAAGGACTCGTCCTACATGTTCATCACCGGCCCGGACGTGGTGAAGACCGTCACCAACGAGGTGGTGACGCAGGAGGAACTGGGCGGCGCCGTCGCGCACACCAGCAAGTCCGGCGTCGCGGACGTCGCCTTCGAGAATGACGTCGAAGCGCTCCTCGCCGCGCGCGACTTCATCGATTTCCTGCCCGAGAGCAACCGATCGGGCGTGCCGGTGCGCCCCACCGAGGATGCGTGGGATCGGATCGAGCCCAGCCTCGACACCTTGATCCCGGACAGCGCCAACAAGCCCTACGACATGCACGAGCTGATCGCGAAGACGGTCGACGAGGGCGATTTCTTTGAGCTTCAGCCGAACTATGCCGGCAACATCATCATCGGCTTCGGCCGGATCGAGGGGCGCACCGTCGGCATCGTCGCCAACCAGCCGATGGTGCTGGCCGGCGTGCTGGACATCTCGGCGAGCCGCAAGGCCGGGCGCTTCGTGCGCTTCTGCGACGCCTTCGACATCCCGATCGTGACCTTCGTGGACGTGCCGGGCTTCCTGCCGGGCGTTTCGCAGGAGCATAACGGCATCATCACCCACGGCGCCAAACTGCTCTTCGCCTATGCCGAGGCGACGGTGCCAAAGATCACGGTGATCACCCGCAAGGCCTATGGCGGCGCCTATGACGTCATGGCCTCCAAGCATCTGCGCGGCGATTTCAACTATGCCTGGCCGACGGCCGAGATCGCGGTGATGGGCGCCAAGGGCGCGGTCGAGATCATCTTCCGCGGCAAGACCCCGGAAGAGATCGCCGAGCGCACCGCCGAATACGAGGCCCGCTTCGCCAATCCCTTCGTGGCGGCGTCCAAGGGCTTCATCGACGAGATCATCATGCCGCATTCCACCCGCAAGCGCGTGGCGCTGGGGCTTCGCAAGCTGCGCAACAAGCAGCTCGAGAACCCCTGGAAAAAGCACGACAACATCCCCCTGTGAGGAGCGACATCATGTCGACCACTGATCCCGTAGTCTTCCTGTCCTTCGCCCGCACACCGATGGGTGGGATGATGGGCGAACTGTCCTCGCTCACCGCCACCGAGCTGGGCGCGATCGCCGTCAAGGGCGCGGTCGAGCGTTCGGGGCTGACCCCCGAGCAGATCGAGCGCTGCTACATGGGTTGCGTGCTGCCCGCCGGTCTCGGCCAGGCGCCGGCGCGGCAGGCGGCGATCTATGCCGGCCTGCCCAACACCGTCGAGGCGACCACCATCAACAAGATGTGCGGCTCCGCCATGCAGGCCGCGATCATGGCGTCCGACGCGATCGCCGCCGGATCGGCCGACATCATCGTTGCGGGCGGTCTGGAGAGCATGTCCAACGCGCCCTACCTCAACCTCAAGCACCGCGCCGGCGCGCGCATCGGCCATGACCGGCTCTACGACCACATGTTCTTCGACGGGCTCGAGGACGTGTACGAGAAGGGCAAGCTGATGGGCAATTTCGCCGAGGACGTGGCCGGCGAGTACCAGTTCACCCGCGAGGCGCAGGACGAGTTCGCGATCAACTCGCTGACCCGCGCGCAGAAGCATGTCGCCGAGCTGGGCAACGAGATCGTCCCGGTGACGGTGAAGACCCGCAAGGGCGAGATGGTGGTCGACACCGACGAGCAGCCGCGCAACGCCAATCTCGCCAAGATCCCGACGCTGAAGCCCGCCTTCGCCAAGGACGGCACGATCACGGCGGCCAACGCCTCGTCGATCTCGGACGGCGCAGCCGCGCTGGTGATGACCCGCATGAGCGTCGCCGACAAGCTGGGCGTGAAGCCGATCGCGCGGGTGGTGAGCCACGCCGCCTTCGGCCATGCCCCGCAATATTTCACCACGGCGCCGGTCGGCTCGTCCAAGCGCGCGCTGGAGAAGGCGGGCTGGACGACCAGGGATGTCGATCTGTTCGAGGTCAACGAGGCCTTCGCCACCGTCGCGATGATCGCGATGCACGATCTCGGCATTTCGCATGACGTGCTCAACATCCACGGCGGCGCCTGCGCGCTCGGCCACCCGGTCGGTGCTTCCGGCGCGCGTATCCTCGGCGCGCTGATCAACGGCTTGCAGGTCAATGGGTTGAAGCGCGGCCTTGCCTCCATCTGTCTGGGCGGCGGCGAGGCGACCTCAATGGCGGTGGAACTCGTCTGATGAAACTGGGACGGCTCAACCATATCGGCGTCGCGACGCCCTCGATCGAAAAATCCGTCGCCTATTACCGCGACGTGATGGGCGCGACCAAGATCCATGAGCCGTTCGACCTGCCCGCGCAGGGCGTGAAGGTGTGCTTCGTCGATACGCCGGGCGAAGACGGTACCGCTGGCACCCAGATCGAACTGATCGAGCCGCTGGGCGAGGCCTCGCCGATCCACGGCTTCATCGCCAAGAACCCGGCCGGCGGGCAACATCACATGTGCTATGAGGTGCCCGACATCCACGCGGCCAAGGCGTGGTTCGAGGGCAGGGGCGCCAAGGTGCTCGGCGAGCCGCGCATCGGCGCGCATGGCACGCTCATTTTCTTCGTCCACCCCAAGGACATGAACGGGGTTCTGACCGAGATCATGGAAACGCCCATGGAAGGGGCGCACTGATGACCGACAAGCCGACGCTCGACCAGTGGGCCGCCGCCTCCGACAAGGAGGTGAAGGGCAAGGATCTGACCTGGCGCACGCCGGAAGGGATCGACGTCAAGCCCCTGTATACCGAGGAGGATGTCGAGGGCTGGGAACCCGGCCTGCCTGGCTTCGCGCCCTTCACGCGCGGCGTGCGTGCCTCGATGTACGCCGGCCGGCCATGGACGATCCGCCAGTACGCCGGCTTTTCCACGGCCGAAGAATCCAACGCCTTCTACCACCGCAACCTCAGGGCCGGACAGAAGGGCCTGTCGGTCGCCTTCGATCTCGCCACCCATCGCGGCTATGACAGCGACCATCCGCGCGTCACCGGCGATGTCGGCAAGGCCGGCGTGGCGATCGACACGATCGACGACATGAAGATCCTGTTCGACGGCATCCCGCTCGACAAGATGAGTGTGTCGATGACGATGAACGGCGCTGTGATCCCCATACTCGCCTTCTTCATCGTCGCGGGCGAGGAGCAGGGCGTTCCGCAGGAGCTTCTGGACGGCACCATCCAGAACGACATCCTGAAGGAGTTCATGGTCCGCAACACCTATATCTACCCACCCGAACCGTCGATGCGGATCATCTCCGATATCTTCGGATATACCTCCCGCAACATGCCGAAATTCAACAGCATTTCGATCTCCGGCTATCATATGCAGGAGGCCGGGGCGACGCAGGTGCAGGAGCTGGCCTTCACCATCGCGGACGGCGCGGAATATGTGAAATACGGCGTCGCGAGCGGGCTCGACATCGACAAGTTCGCGGGCCGCCTGAGCTTCTTCTTCGCGATCGGCATGAACTTCTTCATGGAGATCGCCAAGCTGCGCGCCGCGCGCGTGCTGTGGCATCGGGTGATGACGAAGCTGGGCGCGAAGGACGAGCGCTCCAAGATGCTGCGCACCCATTGCCAGACGTCGGGCGTCTCGCTCACCGAGAAGGACCCCTACAACAACGTCATGCGGACCACGATCGAGGCGATGGCGGCGATGCTGGGCGGCACCCAGAGCCTCCATACCAACGCCCTCGACGAAGCCATTGCGCTGCCGACCGATTTTTCCGCCCGCATCGCCCGCAACACGCAGCTGGTGATCCAGGAGGAGACCGGCATGTGCAACGTCGTCGATCCGCTCGGCGGCTCCTATTATATCGAGAGCCTGACCAAAGAACTGGTCGACCGCGCCTGGGAGATCATCGAGAAGGTCGAGGCGGAAGGCGGCATGGCCAAGGCCGTGGCGGCGGGCTGGCCCAAGGCGATGATCGAGGAGGCCTCGGCCGCCCGCGCCGCGCGGATCGATCGCCGCGAGGAGGTCGTCGTCGGCGTCAACAAATATGCCAAGGACAAGGAAGACCCGATCGACATCCTCGATGTCGACAATGTCGCCGTCCGCGCCGCGCAGATCGCGCGTATCGAGAAGGTGAAGGCGGGTCGCGACGAGGCGGCAGCCCAAGCGGCGCTCGCGGCGCTGACCGAAGGGGCGCGGGGCAAGGAGAACCTCCTCGGCCTCGCCGTAGAATGTGCGCGCAAGCGGGCGACCTTGGGCGAGATTTCCTCGGCGATGGAGGCGGTGTTCGGCCGCTACGGCACCAAGCCGACGCCGGTGAAGGGCATCTACGGCGGCGCCTATGGCGAGGATGCGCGCTGGGTCGGGCTGATCGAGGGCGTGTCCGCCGTCGAGCGGCGCAAGGGCCGCAAGCCCAAGATGTTCGTCGCCAAGATGGGGCAGGACGGGCACGATCGCGGCGCCAATCTCGTGTCCTCGGCGTTCGGCGATCTCGGCTTCGATATCGTCGCTGGCCCCGTGTTCCAGACGCCGGCCGAGGCCGTGGAGGTCGCGATCGCGGA
>BACX01000618.1 GCA_000333335.1 Sphingomonas-like bacterium B12
AGCTCGGTACCGGGGATCCTCTAGAGTCAGCTCGCCCGATGCGTTCAGCGCGGCGAGATCGTCCGACCCGCCGACATGCCTGCCGTCGATGAAGATCGAGGGAACGGTGGTGTGGCCCGGCGCGCGCTCCAGCATCTCCTTGCGCTTCGGCCCGCCCATGGTGATGTCGATCTCCTCGAACGCCACGCCCTTCTCGCCGAGCAGCTTCTTGGCGCGCGAGCAGAAGGGACAGAATTGCTTGGTGTACATCTCGATCCTGGGCATGGCGGAACTCCTTCGTTTGCGCTGACCTGTGGATGCGTCACGCGATTGTCAACGTGTCGCCGCCCTCGTCGCGCAGCACACGCGCCCAGCAGAGCAGCCGCACCTCGGCCGCGCCCGCCCGCTTGAGCACCTTCGCGCAGGCGCTGGCGGTGGCGCCGCTGGTATAGACGTCGTCGATCAGCAGGACGGTCCTGCCCTTCAATATCTGGCGATCGGCAATCGAGAAGGCGCCCGATACCGTCTTGGCGCGCTGCTTGCGGCCCAGCCCGCGCAAGACCGGCGTCGCCTTGGTGCGAAGCAGCGTGTCGGGCAGACATTCCAGCCCCGATCGTTCGGCGAGGCCGCGTGCAATCAGCAGCGCCTGGTTGTAGCCGCGCGACCAGAGGCGCCAGCGATGCAGCGGCACGGGTATGACCAGCGTATCCGGCGGGACTTCCCCGACCAACCGCGCCATATGATGCGACATCGTTCGAGCCACGCCCGGCCTGCCTCCATATTTGAGGCGCAGCGCCACCGTTCGCGCCACCTCGCCATAAGCGACCGCCGCCGCCGCGCGGTCGAAAGCGGGCGGGTCGGCATGGCAGGCACCGCACAGCGCATCCGCGCCGAGATCGTGCGGCAGGGGCACCGCGCACCGCGCGCAGGCGGGCGGCCCGAGGAATTCCAGCGCCTGCCAGCAGTCGACGCAGAAGCGGTGATCCCCGTCCACGATCAGCCCGCAGCCGGGGCAGCGCGGCGGCAGCACGAAATCCAGCCCGGTCGACCAGATCGATCGCATCCATGTCGCGGCGATGGCAGCCATGCGCCCTTGTCCGCCGGGACGCGGCGTTGCACAAGCCGGCATGGCTTCCGCTCCCCCCGAACCGTTCGATCGCCGCCGCCGCCGCGCGCGCCGCGACCGGGCGCTGTCGCGCTTCGCCGATCACGGTTTCCTCACCCATCATATTGCCGAGGAACTGCTCGGCCGGCTGGAGGCGATCGACCGCCGCTTCTCGCGCGCTCTGGTGATCGGCGCAGGCGACGATATGCTGGCGAGCGCGCTACGCGCACAAGGCATGACGGTGATCGTCGCCGAGCCGGGCTTCGCCGCCGCCAAGGCCGCAGGCGGCATCCAGTGCGACGAGGATCGCCTGCCCTTCGCGGACGGCGTGTTCGATATCCTGATCGCGGCCGGATCGCTCGACAGCGTCAACGATCTGCCCGGCGCGCTGGTGCTGGCGCGGCGCGTGCTGAAGCCGGACGGCCTGTTCATGGCCGGTTTCCTCGGCGCGGGCAGCCTGCCCCGCCTGCGCGCGGCGATGCTCCAGGCTGATTTCGCGGGCGGCGGTGGGGTGGCGCCGCGCATCCATCCGCAGATCGACGTGCGATCGGCGGGAGACCTGCTCTCCCGCGCCGGCTTCGCGCTGCCCGTGTCGGACGGAGAGACGCTGCAGGCGCGCTATCGCGATCTCGGCGGATTGCTCGCCGATCTCCGCTTCGGGGCGCAGGGCGGCGTTCTGGCGGGCGATCGCCCGCCGCTCGGCCGGATGCAAGCCGCCGCGGCGCACGGCGCGTTCCTCTCCGAAGCGGATGAAGAAGGGCGCGTCAGCGAGACGTTCGAGATCGTCTATCTGATCGGCTGGGCGCCCGATGCCTCCCAGCCCAAACCGGCACGACGCGGCAGCGCGGTGGCGTCGCTGGCGGACGCGCTGAAGGCGAAGAACTAGACCAGCGCCTCCAGCAGCCCGATCAGCGGGCGGTCGGGTGCCGGCATCTCAAGCCGGTGCAGATCGACCGGGCGGACCCATTGCAACGCCGATGCCTCCAGCGGCTGCGGCACACCCTTCCACTTGCGGCAGACATGGAGCAGCAGGAGCAGATGGCGCTCGCCCAGCGGTTCGCTGGCGAAGGCAGCGGGCGCGAGGCAGGCCGCCTCCACATCGATACCCAGTTCCTCGCGAAGCTCGCGGATGAGGGCGGTGGCGGGTGTCTCCCCGCCTTCGATCTTGCCGCCCGGAAACTCCCACAAGCCCTTCAACGGGCCGGCCGAGCGCTGCTGGACCAGAACGCGCCCGTCACGATCGACCAGCGCCACCGCGGAGACCAGCAGAAGGGTCGGATATGGTTCCATCGGCGTAAATCTTCCTTAAGCCAAAACGAATAAGGCAGCATCGGGACGTGGAATCGACAGGGGACGTGTGTGCGCTGGTTTCGAGAGCTTTCGCGCGATGAAAAAGGCGGGACGCTCATCGAATATGGGCTGATCCTGGCGTTGATCTTCGTCGTGATGATGGTCGCGGTGCATGCTCTTGCCATTCAGGCGGTCGGCACGCTCAATCATGTCGCGAACGAGGTCATCAACGCGAGCAGTGTTTAATGTCGCGTTTAGGATAGATTCTTCGATTTCGCCTTCTCCGCTTAAACATTTGGCAACCCCACTTCGTCTAAATCCGGTTCTGCCGAGCCCGAGGGGGCAAAGCCGGGTAGTGTAACGGACGAAGACGTAGGAGAATTCCATGCGCAAGTTTCTGAAGAACAACAAGGGCGCCACCGCGATCGAGTACGGCCTGATCGCCGCCCTCATCGCCGTCGCCGCGATCACCGCGATGTCGAAGCTGGGCACCAAGCTCCAGAACACGTTCACCAACGTGACGACCGCGATGAGCTCGACCGTCTCGTAAGAGACGTCGAACTATCGTTCGATAGAGGGGGCGGCGTATCAAACGGTACGCCGCCCCTTTTTTCACTTTCGGGGTCGAGTATGTTCAGAAAGCTGATTGGCAGGGTGAAGTCCGAAGCCGTGATCGAATACGGCCTCATCGCGGCTCTGGTCGCCGTTGCAGGGCTCACCGCGTTTTCTGCCATGGAAGACAATGCGGGGAACCGCCCCAGCAACGTCTCGGCTCCCGGCAGCCGGATCGCCGGCTGACCTTTCCGTTGTTCCGTAACGGAAGACGGAGCCGCCGCGACTAACCGATCGCGAGAAACTTGTCCCGGCGCAGACGGCGCACGTCCTGAGCCGGGAGATTGGCGAGCGAATCGATTTCCTCGCCCAGCGCTTTGCCGAGCGCCGCCACCGCCGCCGCCGCATCGCGATGCGCGCCGCCCACCGGCTCCGGCACGATGCGATCCACCACGCCGAGCTTTTCCAGATCCTGCGCGGTGATCTTCATCGCGTCAGCCGCGTCAGCCGCCTTTTCGGCAGTGCGCCAAAGGATCGAGGCGCAGCCTTCGGGCGAGATCACCGAATAGACGGCGTGTTCGAACATCAGCACGCGGTTGGCCGCCGCCAGCGCGATCGCGCCGCCCGAGCCGCCCTCGCCCACCACCGCAGAGACGATCGGCACGCCGAGTGCGAGGCACGCCTCGGTAGAGCGCGCGATCGCCTCCGCCTGGCCGCGTTCCTCGGCCTGCACGCCGGGGAAAGCGCCGGACGTATCGACCAGGGTCACCACCGGGATGCCGAAGCGATCGGCCAGCGCCATCAGGCGGATCGCCTTGCGATAGCCTTCGGGCTTGGCCATGCCGAAATTGTGCTTGAGGCGCGTGGCGGTGTCGTCGCCCTTCTCGTGGCCGATCACCATCACGCGACGCCCGCCGATCCGCCCGAGTCCGCCGATGATCGCCTGATCGTCGGCGAAGGCGCGGTCGCCCGCCAGCGGCATGAAATCGTCGACGAAGCCGGCGATATAATCCTTCAGGTGCGGGCGCTGCGGATGGCGCGCGACCTGCGTCTTCTGCCAGGGCGTCAGCTTCGCGTAGGTGTCGCGAAGCATCTTGTCGGCCTTGGCCTCCAGCTTGCCGACCTCCGCCTCGATATCGAGCGAACCGGAATCGGCGGTGTCGCGCAGTTCGGCCACGCGGGTGCGCAGCTCGGCGATCGGCTTTTCAAAGTCGAGAAACATCATGGCCAGAGCGATTAAGCGTCCGGCTTGGCGAGGTCAACGGAAGGCGGATCGTTCAACGGGTGGCGCTGGTTGACCAGCTCGATCAGGCGGCGGCTGTCGACATGGGTGTATATCTGGGTGGTGCCGATGTCGGCATGGCCCAGCATCGTCTGGAGCGCGCGCAGATCCGCCCCGCCTTCCAGCAGGTGGGTGGCGAAGGCGTGGCGCAATACGTGCGGGCTGATCCGATCAGGCGGGATGCCCGCCTCGGCGCCCAGCGCGCGGATCAGCTGGTAGAGGCGCACCCGGCTCAGGTGGTTCTTGCCCGATGGGAAGAGGAAGGGCTGCCCGTCGGGCACCAGCGCCCGCCAGCGATCGACCGCCGCCAGCGCTCGGTCCGATATCGGCACCAGCCGCTCGCGCCCGCCCTTGCCTTTCAGGATCAGGAACGGCTGGCCGCTACGGATCGCGGCGCGCGGCAGCGAGACCAGTTCGGTGGCGCGCAGGCCGGAGCCGTAGAGCAATTCGACCAGCGCGGCGGCACGGATGTCCTCGGGCCGGGCGGGATCTAGGCAGCGGCGGTCCAGCACCTCGAACAGCCGGTCGACGTCGGCATGGCTCAGCACCTTGGGCAGCGAGCGGTGCACCTGCCCGCGCGGGAGAGCGGCGGAGGGATCGTCGCCGCGATCGCCTTCGTCGACGAGGAAGCGATAGAAACGCCTGAGCGCCGCCGATTTGCGCGCGATCGTGGCACGGGCCAGCGTCGCCCATTCCTCGCCGAGCGTCGCCAGATCGTCGGCCCCCGCGCCTGCCAGCCTTCCCTCCAGCAGCGTGGAGGCGGAACGCAGATCCGTCCCATAAGCGAGCAGCGTGTTGCGCGAGGCCCCCACCTCCGCCGCCATCGCCTCGAGAAAGCGCTCGATGGCGCGCGCGTCCTCCCCCTGGGCGAACGCGGCGCCGGGTCGGCTCATGTCCGCATCAAGGCTTCGGCGGCGATCATGCGGGCCTCGGGTTCCAGCCCCACCGATCGCAGCGCGGCGAGGATGTGGTAGAGGAAGACCGGCTGCACCTGGCTCCAGTCGCTGGTCTGCATGCCGACCGCCGCCAGCACCACGACGGTCGCCGCCTCGCGCCGCGCCGCCGCCTGGTCGATTGCCTGCGTCCAGACGTTGCGCACGCCCATCGGCACGTCGAGCTTGCCCGCCAGTTCCTGCGCATCGCTGGCCTTCAGCCGGCCGAGTGCCGCGAGGCTGACATAGAGCAACTGCGCCCGCAGCTTCGCCGATCCACGCCCGCCGTCGCCGAAACCGGCGATGCGATCGGCGTCGATATCGACCACTGCACGCGGTGCGCCGACCGCCATCAGCGCCCACGCCTCGTCCCCGGTCGTGCCGCTCGCCCCGCGCGCGACATCCGCCCAATGCTCGGCCTGGATGTCGAGACCGGCCGAGAGCATCGCCGCGATCAGGTTCGAGACGTCCGACGCGTAATCGCTCGACGGCTTGATCCGTGCCGCCGCGCGGGCCGTCAGGATGCGCGAGGCATATTGGTCGCGCTCGTCCTCCGGATCCTTCCACAGCGCGCGCAGCGCTGCGACGCGATCGGCCTCGTTCTCCCCGGCATAGGCCTTGCGCAGACGGCCGGCTGGGCTGTCGTCCATCGCATAGGGGTCACCGCCCTCGGCCACCTGCGACACGAAATCGACCAGATCGGCCGACGAGACGACGCCCAACGTCGCCGCCACCCGTTCCGCCCTGGCGCGGCTGGCGACCGGCAGCATCGGCGCGCGCGCGCGCCAGCCCTGCATCGCGAGACCACCCTGATCGAGCAGATAGGACGGGATTTCGAGGCCCAGCGCGCTACCCAGGCCGAAGCGCCAGCTCGTCAGCGCGTTGACGCTGTTCCAGTCGACCTGCGGCGCGCGCTTGGCGGCGGTGCCGGCGCCGATCACGCGTTCGGCCAGCGCGAGGTCGATGCCGTTGGCGGCACCGGGCAGCGAGCGGGCGCGATCGACCAGCGCGGAGGCCGTGCCGCCGTCATTCTGCAGGCCCGAACACATCGCGCGCGCCAGCGGCCATGTCGAGGTCTTCGACGCCGCGTCGGCCGCATCGGCGACCGGGCAGAGCGCGCCGGGGTCGGCGGCGGCCATCGCCGATTCGAGCACCGCCTCGTAATAACGCGGCGTGCCCTTGTCGGGATCGACCTTCTCGACCAGCAGGTGCGCCGCGTCCGCCTCGCCCATGCGGGTGAGCAGCAGGGTGCGTTCCGCCACCCAGTCCGACGGGTTCACCCCGCCCGGCGTGGCGATATCGGTGGTCAGCACGCGGCGCAGCAGCATCGACAGCCAGCGCGAGGCGATCGGCGCGTCGAGGCGGGCGAGCAACGTGTTCAGGTAGCGGCCAGACGTATTGCCGAAGCCATCCTGCGGGATGCCGGTGACGGCGGTGCTGAGGATGCCGACATGCTCGGTCGAGCGGCGGGCGAATTCCGGAATGTCCTGCTTGCGCAGCGCGTCGGCGGCCTTGGCAGCCTCCTGCGCGGCATTGTCAGCATCGTCCTGCGCCGCTGCGGCGGCGTTGGCTTCGTCCTGCGTCGGCGGCGCGAGCGTGAGGGTCGGCACCTCCTGCACCTGGCCGGTGTCGGGCGCCTGCGCCGGCTGGGCCGGCTGCGGCTGCGCCTTGGGCGGCGGAGACCCGAAACCCGGCGGCAGGATCGACTGCGGAGACTGCCCGATCGCGGCGGGGATGCCGATCGCCAGCAGCGCGACGCCGCCGGCCAGCGCGCCCGCGAGCTTAGTGCGAGGACGCATCGGCGCCGTTCAGCGTCACCACCTTCTCGACGTGATGCGGCGTCACGTCATGATGACCCCGCGACAGCCAGACGAGGCCGGCGATGATCAGGACGACGATGACGATCAGGATGGTGGTGCCGCGCGACATGGGGCTTTCTGCCTGAGAAGAAAAGA
>BACX01000617.1 GCA_000333335.1 Sphingomonas-like bacterium B12
ATTCGAGCTCGGTCCCGGGGATCCTCTAGAGTCCCCGCCGGAGCCGGGGCACGCGGTTCGGAGCCTGAATCCGCTCAGGCCGCCAGCTTGAGAACCCAATCGTAGAAGTCGGTCCAGGTCTCCGACGGGGCCGGCGGCTCTGTGCCCGACGATTTCCCGGGTTCGATCGCGACCTGCGCGCGGACATCCCGAGGAGCGCAGCCGAACTCTGCGCGGAAGGCCTGGGTGAAATGTGCGGGGCTCTCGAACCGCCAGCGATACGCCACATCGGAGATGCGGGCGAAGCGCCCGTCGCCGGCGGCGAGGTCCCGATAGGCGCGGGCGAGCCGGCGCTGCCGGATATAGCCGGACACGCCCCCGAGGGGGACGAACAGCCGGTACAGGGCGCTGCGCGAGACGCCGAACCGCTGCCCGATCGCCTCGGCGGTCAGGTCCGTGGACGCAAGCTCGGCCTCGATGAAGCGCCGGATGGCGACGAGCAGGGGGGCCCGCTCGAGTGGCTGGACGCCCCCATCCTCCTGCGGCAGGCCCAAGGCCGCCACACCGAGCAGCGCCGCCGTGGCCTCAGCTGCCGCAGCGGCCTCCGGCTCCGAGAACCCGGTCGCGTGCGTGCTGAGGGAGCGCAAGTGGTCGGTGAGCATCCGGCCGAACGGCGTCGCACCCCGGATCACCGCCCCGTGCAGGGTGTCGAGCGCGCTTTGCCGGACGCC
>BACX01000616.1 GCA_000333335.1 Sphingomonas-like bacterium B12
GATGCGGCTGACACGATGGCGTCACCATCCACGGATCGCACATGCGCCGCGACGGCGCGACCCACGGCTGCGTCGCGGTGCCGGTCGAGTTCGCCAAGCTGGCTTTCGGGCAGGCGAAGCTCGGCGATACGGTGATCGTCACCAAGGGCGAGACGCTGGACGTGGGGCAGGCGATCAAGGCCGCCGGCTGAGCATGGAAGTCCGCCCCCGTTCGCTGTAGGGGCGGGCCATGACGGCGATCCCTTCCGACACGGCGGTTCCCGATACCGAGACGCGCGGCCTGCTGCGGCTGCTGCCCGCGGCGGCGCGACCCTACGCCCTGCTCGCCCGCTTCGACCGGCCGATCGGCGGCTGGCTGCTGTTCTGGCCCGGTTGCTGGGCGATCCTGCTGGCGGGCGCGCCGGGACTCGAGGCGGTACGGCTGATCGTGCTGTTCGGCATCGGCGCGGTCGCGATGCGCGGTGCGGGGTGCGTCTACAACGACATCGTCGATCGCGACCTCGACGCGCGGGTGGCGCGCACCCGCGACCGGCCGCTGGCGAGCGGGCGGGTGAGCCTGAAGGGCGCCTGGGCCTTTCTAGTCGCGCTGTGCCTGATCGGCCTCGCGGTATTGGTGGCGCTGAACTGGCCGGCGCGCTGGATCAGCGTGGCGAGCCTCGCCCCGGTCGCCTGCTATCCCTTCATGAAGCGGATCACCTGGTGGCCGCAGGCGTGGCTGGGCATCGTCTTCTCGTGGGCGGCGCTGGTCGGCTGGGCGGCGGTGGCGGGGAATGTCGCGCCGGCCGGGCTGCTGCTCTACGCGGGCGCGATCCTGTGGGTGGTCGGTTACGATACGATCTACGCGCTGCAGGATATCGAGGACGACGTGCTGGCCGGCGTGAAATCCTCGGCGCGCGCGATGGGGCGGCATGTGCGGCTCGGTGTCGCCGCCTGCTATGTCGGCGCGCTGCTGCTATGGGGTGTCGCCTACTGGCTTAGGCGGCCCGATCCGCTGGCGGTGCTGGCGCTGCTGCCGATGGCGCTGCACCTCGGCTGGCAGGTGTGGACGCTCGATCCGGCCGATCCGCACGGTGCCCTCCACCGCTTCCGGTCGAACCGCACCGCCGGCCTGCTGATGGCGATGGCCGCGCTCGCGGTGGGCAGCGCGGGCTAGACGGCGGTGGGTGGGCTTCCTAAGTGCGATCCATGCTGACCGTCGCCGAAGCCAAGACCCGCGTCCACGATCTCGTCGCGCTCGCGAAGCGGGCCGGGGCCGATGCCGCTGACACGCTTTACGTCTGCAACGAGTCGACCTCGGTCTCGGTGCGGCTCGGCGCGTTGGAGGATGTCGAGCGATCGGAGGGCGAGACGATCGGCCTCAGGCTCTTCGTCGGCCGCCGATCGGCCAGCGTCTCCTCGTCGGATCTGTCGAAGGACGCGCTCGCTACGCTGGTAGACCGCGCCGTCGCGATGGCCAAGGAGGCGCCCGAGGATGCCTATGCCGGCCTCGCGCCGGAGGATCGGCTGCTGCGCGGCGACGCCCCGTCGGTCGATGGCGACGACGGCGCGACCGTCTCGCCCGAGGCGCTCCGCGCGCGGGCGCTGGCGGCGGAGGATGCGTCCCGCGCGGTGGCCGGCGTCACCAACAGCGAAGGCGCGGCGGCCAGCCACGGTCGCACGATCATCGCGCTCGCGACCAGCCACGGCTTCGCGGGCGGCTATGCGACCAGCGGCCACGGCTGCTCGGTGAGCGTGATCGCGGGCGAAAGCGCCAACATGCAGCGCGATTACGCGCACCGCTCGGCCCGCCACCTCGAGGATCTCGAAGCCGCCGAGGCGATCGGCCGCCGCGCCGGCGAGCGAACGGTGGCGCGGCTCAACCCGGCGAAGCTCTCGTCGGGCGAGATGCCGATCCTGTTCGATCCGCGCGTAGGGTCGAGCCTGCTCGGCCATCTGGCGGGCGCGATCACCGGTTCCTCGATCGCCCGCAAGACGAGCTTCCTTCTCGACGCGCTGGAGACGGAGGTGTTCGGAAAGGGGATCACGATCGTCGACGCCCATGGCATGGACCTGAAAGACCCGAGACTGTCGCCGATCTACGGCTCGTTCATGGCCTTTCCGCCGACCCTGCTGCTGACGGGAACGCGCGACCTGTTCTTGTCGAACACCATCCGCGTCGATCGCAAGCTCCGCGACGCTGGTCGCCATAGCGAGCTGATCGTCTATGAAGGTGAGAGCCACGCAACCTATCTCGCCGGACCGGACGTTCCAGAAAGCGTGACGGCGATGAAAGACATGACCGCGTTCTTCACGCGCACGCTCCGATAGATCGAGCGGACAAATGGACCGAGCGGGTTGCCATCCGCCCGCGCTTCCGCTATCGGCCGCCGCAATCGTTCCCTCGGGATCGTGATGGCTCCAGCGCTTCCCACTGAGAGGTGGCGCACGCCGGCCGGCGAGTTTCGCCCGCCGGCGCTTTGTGCGTTGGAGCTGGTGAGATTGGAGTTTGGCGCATGTTCGAGAGTCTGAGCGAAAGGCTGGGTGGGGTTTTCGACAAACTCCGCGGCCGTGGTGCGCTCAACGAGAATGACGTGCGCCAGGCGATGCGCGAGGTGCGTATCGCGCTGCTGGAAGCCGACGTCGCGCTGCCGGTGGTGCGCGAGTTCGTCGACAAGGTGACGGAAGCGGCGGTCGGCCAGTCCGTCTTGAGATCGGTCACGCCTGGCCAGCAGGTCGTCAAGATCGTCAACGACGCGCTGACCGAGATGCTGGGTTCGGAAGCGTCCGACCTCCAGATCGACGTCACCCCGCCCGCCATCGTCATGATGGTTGGCCTGCAGGGTTCGGGCAAGACCACCACCACCGCCAAGATCGCTCGCCGCCTGCGCGATAAGGGGCGCAAGAAGGTGCTGATGGCGTCGCTCGACGTCAATCGTCCGGCGGCGCAGGAGCAGCTGGCGGTGCTGGGCACGCAGGCCAAGGTGCAGACCTTGCCGATCGTCGCCGGCCAGCAGCCGGTCGACATCGCCAAGCGCGCGCTCAACGCTGCGAAGCTGCAGGGCTTCGACGTGCTGCTGCTCGACACCGCCGGCCGCCTCCACGTCGATCAGGCGCTGATGGACGAGATGAAGGCGGTCGCCTCGGTCTCCGAGCCGGACGAGATCCTGCTCGTCGTCGACTCGCTGACCGGCCAGGATGCCGTCAACGTCGCCAAGAGCTTCTCCGAGCAGGTGAACCTCACCGGCGTCGTGCTCACCCGCATGGATGGCGATGCGCGCGGCGGCGCGGCGCTGTCGATGCGCGCCGTCACCGGCAAGCCGATCAAGTTCGTCGGCACCGGCGAGAAGCTGGACGGGCTGGAGCTGTTCCAGCCGGGCCGCGTCGCCGGCCGCATCCTCGGTATGGGCGACGTCGTGTCGCTGGTCGAGCGCGCCGCCGAGACGATCAAGCAGGAAGACGCCGAAAAGCTCGCCGAACGGATGGCCAAGGGCCAGTTCGACCTGAACGACCTGCGCAGCCAGCTCACCCAGATGCGCAAGATGGGCGGCTTGGGCGCGCTCGCCTCGATGCTGCCCGGCGTCGCCAAGGTGAAGAACGCCATGGCCAACGGTCAGGTGGACGACAAGGTGCTGATCCACATGGACGCGATCATCGGTTCGATGACGCCCAAGGAGCGCGCCAAGCCCGAGCTGCTCAACGCCAAGCGCAAGATCCGGGTGGCCAAGGGCTCCGGCACCACCGTGCAGGAGGTCAACAAAATCCTGAAGATGCATCAGGAAATGGCCACCGCGATGAAGAAGATCAAAAAAATGGGTGGTCTCAAGGGCCTCGCCGCGATGTTCGGCAAAGGTGGCATGGGTGGTGGCGGCATGGGTGGCCTCGGCGGTGCCGGCGGTCCGGGTGGCGACATGCCGCCGGGCCTCGGTGGAGGCGGCGGGCTGGGTGGCCTGCCCGGCCTTCCCGGCGGGCAGAACCTGCCGCCCGGCTTTCAGAATTTCATGAAGAAGAAGTGAGAAGTTTGGTCGTCAGACCATTGATTTGAAGAAGGAAGAAGAGAATGTCCGTTTCGATCCGTCTGTCGCGTGGTGGCTCCAAGAAGCGCCCGTATTACCGCATCGTCGTCGCCAACTCGACGGCGCCGCGCGATGGCCACTTCCTCGAGAAGATCGGCACCTACAACCCGATGCTCGCCAAGGATGACGAGAAGCGCGTGATCCTCGACACCGAGCGCGCCAAGCATTGGCTGAGCGTCGGCGCGCAGCCGACCGACCGCGTCGCCCGCTTCCTCGATGCCGCCGGCGTCCGTGAGCGCGCCGCCAAGAACAACCCGAAGAAGGCCGAGCCGGGCGAGAAGGCCAAGGAGCGCGCCGAGGAGCGCGAGGCGAAGGCCGCCGCCGCTGCGGAAGCCGCCGCCGAGGCCGCCAAGCCGAAGGAAGAGCCGGTCGCCGAGGCGCCCGCCGAGGAGGCTCCGGCCGCCGAGGAAACCACCGAGGCGTAAGCCGAACGCAACACTCCCCCCTCCCTTTCAAGGGAGGGGCCGGGGGTGGGTGGAGGCTGGGTGATACGGAGACGCGCGGACGGATCATGTCCGTATCGCGCGCCTCCACCCACCCCAACCCCTCCCTTGAAGGGAGGGGCTTTCTTGCCCGAAAACTCCGAAAAACTCGTCACCCTGGCCGCCGTGATCGGCGCGCATGGGATATCGGGCGAGGTGCGCCTCAAGCTCTTCACCGACGATCTGGCGCGCTACCCGTCGCTGGAAGCGGGCGGCCGTACGCTGACGCTCAAGTCGGTGCGTCCCGGCCCCAACGGCGCGGTCGCGCGCTTTGCCGAGGTGAGCGATCGCAACGCCGCCGAGGCGCTGCGCGGCACCCAGCTCGCCGTGCCGCGCGCCTCGCTGCCCGATCTCGGCGACGACGAATATTATCATGCCGACCTGATCGGCGAGGCTTGCCTCTCCACCACCGGCGAGGTGCTGGGCAAGGTGGTCGACGTCATGGACTACGGCGCTGGCGACCTGATCGAGATCGAACGCCCCGACGGCCGCCGCTTCCTCGTGCCGGTGAAGGCCGGCGTCGACGATCTCGGCCCGCCGATCCGGGTGCATGCGGAGTTTGTGGAAGCATGAGCGGCCCGGCCATCTTCTTCTTCGTCGTGCTGGCGACGCAATTCTGCTTCACCGTCGCGCTGACCCTTGTCGTGGCGCGTCGTTTCCCGGCGCGCGCGCAAACCTATCGCTTCGTGGCGCCGGCGGCGGTGCCGATCCTGCTCTTCCTGATCGTGGGCATATCCTACGTGCGGGGCCTGCAGCAGCAGGGTGTCCCGGCCGAAAGCATCTCGACCGGGCCGATCGCGGAATTTTTCTTCGCCTATGCGATCCTCTGGCTGATCGGCGTGATCCTCGCGAGCATGGTGATCCGCTGGACGCGGCGGTGAGTTTCGCCGCCACGATCCTGACTCTCTATCCAGAGATGTTTCCCGGCCCGCTTGGTGTCAGCCTTGCCGGGCGAGCGCTGGCGGAGGGGAAGTGGTCGCTCGACGCGGTGCAGATCCGCGATTTCGCGACCGACAAGCACCGCTCTGTAGACGATACGCCCGCCGGCGGCGGCGCGGGCATGGTGATGCGCGCCGATGTGCTGGCCTCGGCGCTCGACGCGACCATTGCGCGCCATCCCGGCGTCCCCGTCCTCGCGATGACGCCCCGTGGCGCTCCGCTCACGCAGGCCCGCGTTCGCGCGCTGGCGGAAGGCCCCGGCGCGACCATTCTGTGTGGGCGGTTCGAGGGGATCGACCAGCGCCTGTTCGACGCCCGGGATATCGAGGAGGTCTCGATCGGCGACTATATCCTCTCGGGCGGCGAAATGGCCGCTTTGACGCTTCTCGACGCTTGCATCCGCCTGCTTCCCGGCGTAATGGGCGCCGCTTCGAGCGGAGACGACGAGAGCTTCGAGACGGGGCTGCTCGAATATCCGCATTATACCCGACCACAAGAGTGGGAAGGGCGCACGATCCCCGAAGTGCTGCGATCGGGGGATCATGCGAGGATCGCGGCCTGGCGGAAACGCGAGGCCGAGGCCATCACACGGCTAAGGCGGCCGGACCTTTGGGAGCGCCACGGTGGCACTCCGGGTCGGTCGCCCTCTGGCGCGCGGCATGTAGACTGGGACGACAAGTCATGAACCTGATCCAGCAGCTCGAGGCCGAGGCCATCGCGCATTTCAACGAGACCAAGAAGATTCCGGAATTCCGCCCCGGTGACACCCTGCGCGTCGGCGTGAAGGTGGTCGAGGGCGAGCGCACCCGCGTGCAGGCCTTCGAGGGCGTGTGCATCGCGCGCGCCAACAAGGGCATGGGCTCGTCGTTCACCGTCCGCAAGATCTCGTTCGGCGAGGGTGTGGAGCGCGTCTTCCCGCTCTACTCGCCCAACGTCGATTCGATCGAGGTGGTGCGCAAGGGCGCCGTCCGCCGCGCGAAGCTCTATTATCTGCGCGGCCGCACCGGCAAGTCGGCCCGCATCGCCGAGCGCAAGGACAACCGCGAGACCGCCAAGGCGTAAGCCTTTCGGGACGCGAGAGCCTTTCTGGAGGGCGTCGGCGGGAGATCTGCCGGCGCCCTTTCCTTATTTCGGAACCTCCGCCTGCCAGCGATAGCCGTCGCCTGCCTTCACCACATAGCCCACACCCGGATACGGAAAGTGCGGCGCGAAGATGCGCTGGTGGCTGGCGGCGAGCTTTCCCAGTTCGGCCTTGCGCTGGGTGCGGCCCTCGGCCTCGTCGGTGTCGTATTGGATCGGCCAGTCCGGCTTCGCCAGCGAGATGATCGCGCTATGCGCGGTGTCGCCGATATCGAGCAGCGCGTCCTTGCCGGTGCCGATCATATAACCCGAATGACCCGGCGTGTGTCCGGGCAGGGGCACGGAGCGGATGCCCGGCACAACCTCCGCGCCCGGCTCGAACGGCCGCACCTTGGGCCGGATCGCCTCGACCACCGCCTTGCTACCCTTGGCCTGCAGGAAGGCCCATTCCGGGGCCGACATGCGGATCGTCGCGTTGGGGAAGGCGAGGCCGCCCTCCCTGGTGACCAGCCCGCCGATATGATCGCCATGGCTGTGGGTGATCAGGATGTCGGTGACGCTGGCGGGCGTGACCTTGGCTTCTGCCAGGCTGAGCGGCAGCACGCCGCCGACCTTCGGCCCCAGCCCGGTGTCGAGCAGCACGACATGGCCCGGCAGGATGGCGAGCAAGGCATCGACACTCAGCGGAATCTGGTCCGTCGCGGCGCCGTGCGCCTTGAGTACGGCCGCGACCTGATCGGTCGGCACGCTGACGCCGAACACACTGCCGTCGTTGGGCACGACGTTGCTCATGTCGCGCAGTGCCACGAATTTGATCTTGCCGATCGAGAAGGGCGTCGCAGCAGGTGCGGCCGGAGCGGGCTTCGCGCAGGCCGGTGCGGCGGCGAACACAGCGAGCGCGAGCGCCGGGAGCAATCGATGGGACATCGTTATCCTTTCCGTTCCCCCGACGGGAACCTAACTCAAAACGCGCAACAGCCAATCCCGTTCGTGCCGAGCGAAGTCGAGGCACGTTGGTAGGCGCAACCTTTGCGGCACGTCCCTCGACTTCGCTCGGCACGAACGGCAATAGAGGGGCCATGCGCCCACTTCTCCTCGCAGCCCTGCCGCTGCTTCTCGCCGCCGCGCCCGTTCCCCAGACGCCGCTCACCATAGACCGGATCTTCGCGAGTCCCTCGCTGTCCGGCCCGACGCCGCGCAAGCTGAAGCTGTCTCCGGACGGCAAGTGGGTGACCCTGCTCAAGCCCCGGCCCGACGATCGCGACCGCTTCGATCTCTGGGCGGTCGACACCAGCACCGGCGCGCAGAAGATGCTGGTGGACAGCAAGAAGGTTGGCTCCGGCGCCGCGCTCAGCGAAGCGGAGAAGATGCGGCGCGAGCGCGCGCGGGTCGGCGGCACCGAGGGGATCGTCGAATATGACTGGGCGCCGGACGGCAAGGCCCTGCTCGTGCCGATCGACGGCGATCTCTATCTGGCGACGCTCGACGGCAAGGTCCGCAAGTTGACCAGCGGCGAGGCGGTGCTCGATCCGCATGTTCCGAGGGC
>BACX01000615.1 GCA_000333335.1 Sphingomonas-like bacterium B12
AGCTCGGTCCCGGGGATCCTCTAGAGTCGGCAGAGGCGGGGAGCGCCTTGCGGATGATGTCGGTCGCGCAGCGCAGGATGGTGTCGCCGGCGAGGTGGCCATGCACCTCGTTGACGGTCTTGAAATGATCGAGATCGACGACCAGCAGCGCCACCGCCTTGTCGCGGCGGGTGGCGAGCGCGATCGCGGCGGCGCCTTCCTCCGCCAATGCGCGGCGGTTGAGGAAGCCGGTGAGCTCGTCGGTGCGGGCGAGGGTGGTGGCACGTGCTTCCGCCTCGTCGCGCTGGCTGCTGGTCGCGACCAGGTCGCGGTAGCGGCGCCAGCCGAACAGGATCAACGCGAGATTGAGCAGCATGCCGGCCATCAGGATGCGGTCGCCGGAGGCCAGCTCCTGCGCGTGGCTGGTGCTGCCGAGCAGGCGCTCCAGCGACGCGACATAATGCCACCCGCTGGTGACGAGCAGAGCCAGTCCGCCGATCAGGATCACGCCGGCGACCAGATCGCGACGGGCACGGCTCAACGCTTTCGCGGCGCTGTCGTCCTCGCCCTTTCGTCTCGTCATCGTCGCCATATCCCTGTCGCGGCATCGTCCCTCTTGGCGGGAAAGCATGTAGAAGCGGTAAAGATGCGCCGATCGCCGCGCGGTTGTAATCCGATCCGTATCGTCGGAACGTGGATCGTTCGAAGATCGATATCGGAGAAGGAAGATGACGCGCACCGCCGTGAAGCTGGGCTTCGCATACCTGGCGATCTCGGCAAGCGGCTGGGCGAACGCCGGTCCGGTCCGTCATGTGCCGGCCTACGATCTGCCCGTACCCACCACGGTCAGTCCGCAACTGCAGGCTGCCATCGCCAAGGCACCACCGTCCGAACCCGCTGCGTCGATGCCGACCACGAATGCGGGATGGATCGCGCGGAGCAATCCCGATCCGGCCCGGACCCATGCGGACATCGTGAAGCTGCTCGACCGATACAGGCTGACGCTCACCGAGGAACGGATTGGCGGCGTGCATTGCTACGTGATCGCGCCGCGTGGACGGGAGACGCAGCCGGGGCGTCTGCTCGTCCATATCCATGGCGGCGCCTATACGGCGGGCGCGGGTGAGGCCGGCGTCGGCGAGGCCATCCTGCTCGCCGGCGCGAGCGGCATCCGCACGGTCTCGATCGACTATCGCATGCCACCGGAATTCCCGTTCCCCGTCCCGGTCGACGATGCGGTCGCCGCGTGGAAGCAGATCGTGCAGCGCTGGCCGGGGCGGAAGGTGGGCCTGTTCGGCACGTCGACCGGCGGCGCGATGGTCCTCGAAGTCACGCAGCGCGCCATCGCCGAGCATTTCCACGTGCCCGACGCGATCATCGCCGGCACGCCATGGTCTGACCTGTCGGAGACGGGCGACAGCTATTTCACCAACCGCTACGCCGATCCGATGGTGTATCAGGGCGATCTCAGCGTCTCGGCCGCGCAATATGCCCATGGCATGGACCTGAAAGACCCGAGACTGTCGCCGATCTACGGCTCGTTCATGGCCTTTCCGCCGACCCTGCTGCTGACGGGAACGCGCGACCTGTTCTTGTCGAACACCATCCGCGTCGATCGCAAGCTCCGCGACGCTGGTCGCCATAGCGAGCTGATCGTCTATGAAGGTGAGAGCCACGCAACCTATCTCGCCGGACCGGACGTTCCAGAAAGCGTGACGGCGATGAAAGACATGACCGCGTTCTTCACGCGCACGCTCCGATAGATCGAGCGGACAAATGGACCGAGCGGGTTGCCATCCGCCCGCGCTTCCGCTATCGGCCGCCGCAATCGTTCCCTCGGGATCGTGATGGCTCCAGCGCTTCCCACTGAGAGGTGGCGCACGCCGGCCGGCGAGTTTCGCCCGCCGGCGCTTTGTGCGTTGGAGCTGGTGAGATTGGAGTTTGGCGCATGTTCGAGAGTCTGAGCGAAAGGCTGGGTGGGGTTTTCGACAAACTCCGCGGCCGTGGTGCGCTCAACGAGAATGACGTGCGCCAGGCGATGCGCGAGGTGCGTATCGCGCTGCTGGAAGCCGACGTCGCGCTGCCGGTGGTGCGCGAGTTCGTCGACAAGGTGACGGAAGCGGCGGTCGGCCAGTCCGTCTGAGATCGTCACGCCG
>BACX01000614.1 GCA_000333335.1 Sphingomonas-like bacterium B12
AGCTCGGTCCCGGGGATCCTCTAGAGTCTGAAGGTCCGGGGCGGTTCGCGCGAGATGGACATGATGATGAAAGAGGCCGGCGCAGCCACCCTCTCCATCCCGTCGAACGAATCCTACGCGGCGATGCAGACCGGCGCCTGCGATGCGGTAATCACCTCGTCCACCAGCCTGATTTCCTTCCGCCTGGAAGAGCTGTCCAAGGCCCTCACCTCGGGCCGCGAGCGCTCCTACTGGTTCATGCTCGAGCCGATCATGATGTCGAAGATCGTGTTCTCGGGCCTGCCGAAGGAGCAGCAGGACCTGATCATGGCGGTGGGCACCGAGCTGGAAGCCTTCGGCCAAGCCGGCGCCAAG
>BACX01000613.1 GCA_000333335.1 Sphingomonas-like bacterium B12
AGCTCGGTCCCGGGGATCCTCTAGAGTCTTGATCACCTTGCGGGCCATGGCGCGCTTGCGCTGGTCGTTGACCGCCACCACCGTCTCGACCATCCGCAGCGGGGTGCCGGCATCCTGGGCGGTCTTGACCAGCGCCAGCGTGTCCTTGGGAAAGCACGAGCCGCCGTAGCCCGGCCCGGCATGCAGGAACTTCGACCCGATCCGGTTGTCCAACCCGATGCCGCGGGCCACCGCCTGAACGTCGGCGCCGACCGCCTCGCACAGGTCCGCGATCTCGTTGATGAAGGTGATCTTGGCCGCCAGGAACGCGTTCGCCGCGTATTTGGTCAGTTCGGCGGTGCGCCGCGCGGTGACCATGATCGGGGCCTGATTGAGATAGAGCGGCCGGTAGACCTCGCGCATCACGGCCTCTGCCCGCGCCTCCTCGGCGCCGACCACGATGCGGTCGGGACGCTTGAAGTCG
>BACX01000612.1 GCA_000333335.1 Sphingomonas-like bacterium B12
CTCGATGCGGCCACGATCGTGCATTCGGCATGGAGCGCTTCGATCAGGGCGGTCCCCTCGGGCGCCGCCACGATGTCGCCGACCGCGGCGCGCATCAGCGTGGTCGCTCCGGCGAGCGTCGCCAGGAACACCCATTTCTCCCACATCTCCTGCAGGATCACGTCGCTCAGGCGCGGCTGGAACTTCAGGCCGCGCATCATGGCGTCGACAGC
>BACX01000611.1 GCA_000333335.1 Sphingomonas-like bacterium B12
GACGCCGAGCTTCTCGGCGACCTTGCGGCCGATCTCCACGTCGAAGCCGACGAGCGCCCCGGAGGCGTCGTGGAACGTGAACGGCGCGTAGGTGCCCTCCGTCCCGATGCGCAGGGTCTTGGACGCACGGATCGCGTCGAGGTCGTCCGCCTGCGCGGGCATTCCGAGGAGGCATGCCGCAGCGGCGAGGACCAGGGCGAGGCGGGTCGAGACAAAGCGCATCGTGGTTGGCTCCAGCGCGATAGAAGGTCCTGCCGCTGTCGCCGAGGTCGCTCTCAGCTGTCGACGCGGGACGCAGAAAAGGTTTCGGGCGGCCAGCGCGTGGCCGGGACTTGATGGACCGTCAGGAAATGCCGCCGCATGGCGCCACGCTCCGGAAGGCCGCGCTTCCCATATCAA
>BACX01000610.1 GCA_000333335.1 Sphingomonas-like bacterium B12
ATTCGAGCTCGGTCCCGGGGATCCTCTAGAGTCTTGCGGGCAATAGCCTCATATTTGCCGCGCTCTTCATACTGATCGGTCACGCGGCCGAGCTGATAATGCGCAACCCCACCGAGAGCTGCAACGACGATCATAAGACCGCTGAAACCAGCGTAAAGTCGAGAGCGAATACCAAACTGCACGATCCGAACTCCGAAGGCAAAGGCCCAGTCTTTCACAGTTTCGTCTCGTATCCCTATTATTTCGTTAGCAGCCATTCGACTATTTCTGGTTGCCTGACGAAGTGCAGACCGGCGTCAGAAAACTCTCAATCCAAACGGATGTCTATGGGACATCGCCACAACTTTTGGTTAGATACCCATCCGCAGTCGTGGCCAGCAGCTTAGGCAGCCGGGCCGAAGGGTTGACTGACGTCCGCTTACGAGCGGACTTGGGGGAAGGCAGAAGGTCGTTGTTGGGTCGGCAGCAGGCAGTCCGCTTGGGGTGGAACGCTGCCGGTCCCGCGTTGCTCACTTGGCTGCGTGACCTATTGAGACTGCTGCGACGATGACAGCGAGCCTATGTGGCTCATAAGGGGCGTGGTTACCCAGGGTACGACAAACGAAATCTCTTTGTCGTACCC
>BACX01000609.1 GCA_000333335.1 Sphingomonas-like bacterium B12
AATTCGAGCTCGGACCCGGGGATCCTCTAGAGTCACGGGGCCGAGGATGCCGCCGACGATCAGGTTGCTGATCGGCCCCCAGCAGGCGGAGAGCGAGGTGGAGATGTTGGTCGTCCACACGAAGCTCCACGCATCCGGCAGGCGGCGCGCGGTGCTGAGCAGGCCGGGGCGCAATCCGTCGAGCATGTCGCGCCTGCGCAGCTCGCCGACGGTCAGCCACCACAGGATCAGGTCGCCGCAGATGTCCGCCACATACCAGGCCATCACGAAGCCCGGAAAGCCGAACCCGCCCGCCCAGGCCAGCGCGGCGCCGGCGGCGCGCAGCAGTGGCGTCGCCATCTGCTGCTTGGCGAGGATGTCGAACCGGTCGAGCAGACGCATCACGCCGGTCGGCGTCGCCGCCGACATGGTGGGGACGAGCGTGCAATAGAGCATGGCAAGGGCGAGATGATCGCGGTCGATGCCGAAATCGGGCGCCAGCAAGGGAAGGGCGATCATCGCCGCCACCATGCCCACCAGCCCGCTCGCGATATCCAGCCCGAAGGCGAGGCGGATCGCGTCCTTCGCGGTCGCCGTGTCGCCGCGCGTCAAAGCGGGCGCGCCGTAGCGCACGATCAGTTGCCAGCTCTGGAACTTGGTGATCGCGCCGGCGCCCAGCGCGTAGGAATGGACCAGCATCAGCATGCCGAAGGTCGCCGGATCGAGCCCGTGGCCCGCCGCGATCAGTGCGATCAGGCCGAGGCCGGCCCCGAGCAGCTTGGTCGATCCCAGATAGCCGGCGTTGCGCAGCACCGCGCGGAACACGCCATCCTTGAACCAGTGCTTCATGATTCGCTGTCGGTTTCGCCCACGCGCCGGAATATGTGGCGATCCTGTCGGCGCTTTTTAACCCGCTGGCAAGGTTCGGCGTCGGTTCGTCGTGCGACGAGCCGCCGCGTTAACGGTTCGCCGCAATGCCGCATCAGCCCGTCGTGAACCGCACGATCGTAAACTTCCTTAACAGGAGATGGCCGGTACACCCGGATCGGCAAGAGGGATTCGGGGCCTGTAAGCATGTTCAAACGCACCAAGATCGCGCTGTGTTCCGTGGCGCTGGCGATGGCTTCGGTCGTCGCGTCGCCGGCGGATGCGGCGGGTTCCTTCTGGCAGTGCGCCCCGTTCGCCCGCATGTTCTCGGGTATCCAGCTGTTCGGCGCGGCGGCCTCGTGGTGGAACCAGGCGGTCGGCAAGTATAGCCGCGGCGAAACCCCGAAGGAGGGCGCGGTCCTCGTCTTCAAGTCGATCGGCTCGATGCGCTCGGGCCATGTCGCGACCGTCAGCGAGGTCGTCTCGGATCGCATCATCAAGGTGACCCACGCCAACTGGTCGACCCCCGGCCGCGTCGAGAACGACGTCGAGGTGATGGACGTTTCGGCCAAGAACGACTGGAGCAAGGTGCGAGTCTGGTTCAAGAGCCTCGGCGGCCTCGGCACCAGCAGCTATCCGGTCTACGGCTTCATCTACAACGGCAAGGCGAAGACCGCCGCCACCGCCGATGCGGCGCCGTCCGCCGATGCGATCGTCAAGGCCGCCGCGGACGCCAAGGCCGCCCGCGCCAAGTCGCCGCTCGCCGCCCTGGTCGGCTGACTTTCTCTTTTCCTCTTCACCGCTTGCTTACGGCTGATCGGCTAGGCAGCCTGTCCTGAACGGGGACAGAGACTGCCATGGACGCCAGCAAAGCCATTCCGACATGCCCGCGATCGGCGGTGTCGTCGGCCGTCGGCATCGTGGGGTTTGCCGGCCTCGGCCTCTTCTACTGCGCCGTTCGTCTCTGGCATTTCGATGCGCCATGGGTGCCGCTCGCCGGCCTTCTCGCCTGCGCGCTGCCGATGATCGGCTGGTCGCTGCTGGTCGATCACGTCCACCGTAACCCCACCACCGGCATCGATTGGGATGGGGCGCCGCGCAGCTGGGGCGACGCGTTGGATACGGGCCTCGTCAAGCTCGCGGGCCTGTGGCCGACCGGGGGCTGATCGCCTGCTTCTACGCGCTCGGCCGCTGGTATTGGGACGGCGGCTATCTCTATGCGATGCAAGTGCTGTCCGGCGTGCTGATCCCGCTGGCGGCGCTTTCCGTCCCCTATGTGATCTGGCTCGATCGCCGCCTGGTGGACCGGCAGGATGGTGCCTGGGCGTTCGGCCACTGGCTGATGACCTTCGGGCGCGATTTCGATCCCGGGCTGAAGCCCAAGCTCGCCGAACATGCGCGCAGCTGGGCGATCAAGGGCTTCTTCACCGCCTTCATGTTCTCGACGCTGCCCGGCAACTGGAGTGCGGCCGTCCACATCTATCCCGAACAGATGTGGGAAGACCCGATGAAGCTCGCCGAGGCGACGGTGGCGCTGATGTTCCTGGTGGACGTCTCGATCGGTACGGTCGGCTACATCCTCACCTTCCGGCCGCTCGACGCGCATATCCGTTCGGGCAATCCGTTCATGCAGGGCTGGGTGGCGGCCTTGATCTGCTACCCGCCCTTCATCCTGATGAATGGTGGCGGGCCGCTCGATTACGGGCAGGGCCAGCTGGGCTGGGAGGCGGCCTTCTCCGATCACCCGCTGCTGCTGCCGCTGTGGGCCTTCGCGCTGATGGGGCTGACCGGTTGCTACGCCTGGGCGACGGTGGCGTTCGGCATCCGCTTTTCCAACCTCACCTATCGCGGCGTGCTGACCAACGGGCCGTACCGCTTCACCAAGCACCCAGCCTATCTGTCCAAGAACCTCTATTGGTGGATGGCGTCGCTGCCGGTGCTGACGACGACCGGCTGGTGGGGCGACGCGGCGCGCAACACGGTGATCCTCGGCCTGATCAGCGGCGTCTATTACTGGCGCGCGCGGACGGAGGAGCGCCACCTGCTGCGCGAGGATCCGGCCTATGCCGATTACGCCGGCTGGATGGCCGAGCATGGCGCGATCACGAAGTGGTTCGTGAAGGCGGCGCGGCTGGGCAAGGCGCGGGTGGATGCGGTGGTGGTGGCGTCGGCGGAGTAACCGCCGCTCAACGGGCAGCGGTGGGCGGCCCCGGCAGGCGACATTCGGGACGGGATCGCACCCAGCACGGCACGCCGAAAGACAGGCGCGTCGCGTAGCGGGCATAGGGCGGTTCGTCGTTTCGATAGACGGCCGCTTCGTTGGGATCGTTGCGCACGGCCCGGCCCGCGAACAGCCGCCAGACCGCGATGGCGCGCTCGCCATGATCGTCGGGCACCTGGTGGAACCGGTTGACGTTGGCCATGCTGCCTTGCTCGTCAGTGATCGTCGCGGGTGAGAAATAGGCGCTCTGCCAGGGGCGATCGGTCGCGCCCCTGAACATCAGCATCCGCGCGGGAACCTTGTCGGCCACCAGCGTGGGGATCGGCCGCAGGCATGCCGGCAGCTGGAAGAGGGCAAGCACGACGATAGCGCGCCCGGCGCCGCGCCACGATCGAAATTCCCGCAGCCACAACCAGCACCCCGCCGCGAAGAGCGGGAACAGCCACTTGAAATAATGCGCATTGCCGAACGACCAGAGGCCCGGTGGTTGCAGATCGGTATAGGCGATGAACGTCGCGCAATAGGGAATGGCGAGCAGCGCGATCAAAGACAGTGCAATGCGCGCCTGAGGTTTCCCATGGATCAGGGTGATCACCAGTCCGGCGCACCCCGGAAGGATCCAGGGCATGGCCTCCACCAGCGAGGGGCTGGCGGGAAACCAGGGTGCGGCCGAGACGACGATCACGTAGGTTTTCCAGGGCAGATCGCCGAAAGCGAAACCCTGCTGCGCCGCGTCGCGCATATAGTCGGTCAGGTGGGGGCCGTAGATTGCGAGGTAGAGCAGGCCATAAGGTATGCACAGCGCGAGGCTGCCAATGCACATCCAGCCGAGGCCGGTGATCCTCAGCCTGTGCTGGCGACGCAGCATGATCGCGGCGAAGGCGACGGCCAGCACCGCCAGCAGGCCATCGGTGGGTCTGGCGATCGGCAGCGCAGCCGCCGTGACGCCCAGCAGCAGCATGGCTCGCATCCTCGGCGGTGCGCGGTCCGGCGGAGTGTCGACGATCGACAGAACCTGTTCGATCAGGCCCCAGATCAGGGGAGAGGAGAGGCTCGTCGTCCACGGGACGGTCCAAAGGCCGGCGATCTTGCGGATCGCCATGTCGCCAAGCAGCAGCAGGATGGTCGCGGTGAGGGCATTCATGCCCAGCCTGCGCATCACCTTCACGAAAATCAGCGCGGTGGCGATGAAGAGCGCGAGATCGGGAAGGAAGAAGGGCTCGTTCGGCAGGATCCGTGCGAACGGTGCCGCCATGATCGGATAAGCGAGCGGATACCAGTGCTGCGCCGCCGACAGGTCACCGTGGGACAAGGCCCGTGCCGAAGTGACGTACCATCCCTGATCGAACCACTGCGCCCAGGCCGGCGGGTCCGCGATGTCGAGCCCATATCTCAGGGCGTACCGGATGACCCAGGCCAGACCCGCGGCGGCGGCTACGGCGACGAGCGACCAGTTCTGCCCGATTTCCCGATGTTGCGACGGTTTGTCGGACGTGCGCGCATGCATGTCGAACCTGTGCCGGGCAATGCCGCGCGTGGCAATCGGGAGGCAATTTTCATTGCCAAATAATAATATTAGGGCGCGTTACGGGCGGAAATGGGAAATCAGAACTGATCTAAGTCGATACGCCAAAAATGAAGAGCGATCTTTTCGCTCCACTGTGCGGTATCACCGAGTGCGGTCTTGGCTTTTACAATCCTTGTCGACGGAGGTGATGATGATCGCTCAATACGCCATCTCGTCATACACCCGCGAGATATCGCCGCCCCATGCGCCGTTGTAGCGATCGAGCAGGTCTTGCGCGGGCACCTTGCCGCTCGCCACGATCTCGTGGAGCGGCTGGAGGAAGCCGGTCTCGTCGTCGCCGGATGCGTTGAAGCGCTGGCGGGCGGCGAGGCCCTTGTGCGCGATCTCCAGCACCTGCTTGCCGAGTTCGCGGAAAGACCGGCCTCGCGGCCCCTTGGTGTCGAGCGCGAGTGTCGGCACCTGCTCCCGGATGCGGTGATGGTCCTCGACGGACCAGTGCTTCACCAGATCCCACGCCGCATCGAGCGCCTGGTCATCGTAGAGCAGGCCGACCCAGAAGGCCGGCAGCGCGCAGATCTTGTTCCACGGGCCGCCATCGGCACCGCGCATCTCGAGGAAGGACTTCAGCCGTACCTCGGGGAAGGCGGTGGGAGAGTGGTCGTTCCAGTCGGCCNTGGTCGGCTTCTCGCCGGGCAGGACGGACAGTTCGCCCCTCAGGAAATCGCGGAAGGAGAGGCCCGCCGCATCGACATAGCCGCCCTCGCGGAAGGCGAATACATCGGCACGTCGAGCATGTAGTCGGCATAGCGCTCGTAACCGAAGCCGTCCTCGAACACGAAGGGCAGCATGCCGGTGCGCTGGAATCGGTGTCGTCCCAGATGTGCGAGCGTAGGGAGAGGTAGCCGTTGGGCTGCCCTTCCGTGAACGGCGAGTTGGCGAACAGCGCCGTCGCGAGCGGCTGGAGGGCCAGCGAGACGCGGAACTTCTTCACCATGTCCGCCTCGCTGGAATAGTCCAGGTTGGTCTGGATGGTGCAGGTGCGCAGCATCATGTCGAGGCCCAGCGTGCCGACGCGCGGCATGTGGTCCAGCATGATCTTGTAGCGGCCCTTGGGCATGATCGGCAGTTCGGCGCGCGTCTTGTCCGGCCAGAAGCCTAGCCCCAGGAAGCCGATGCCGAGCTTGTCGCCGATCTCCTTCACCTGGGCGAGATGACGGCCGGTCTCGGCGCAGGTCTCGTGCAGGTTGTCGAGCGGCGCGCCCGACAGCTCGAACTGGCCGGCGGGCTCGAGGCTGATGCCGCCATCCTTGCCAGTGAGGCCGATCACGTTCTCGCCCTCGATGATCGGCGTCCAGCCGAACTTGGTGAGGCCGATCATCAGCGCATGGATGCCGCCCGGCTCCTCGTAGGAGGGCGCGCGCTTGGTGTCCTTCCAGAACACGAACTTCTCGTGCTCGGTGCCGATGCGCCAGTTTTCCTTGGGCTTCTCGCCCTTCTGGAAGACGGTGAGCAGGTCGTCGCGCGATTCGATGATCGGATCGGCGTCGGCGGAGGCGGTGCGGGTCGACATCGACGCGCCCTAGCCGTTACCGATCGGTATGAAAAGCGGGAATCAGCGCCAGTCTCCGGCGTGGCTCATCCACACCGCCGCCGCCGCCAGCGCCGCCGTCTCGGCGCGCAGGATGCGGGGGCCGAGCGAGATGCCGCGCGCCTGGGGGAGCGCGCGGATCGCCTCGCGCTCGGCCGGGTCGAAGCCGCCTTCCGGGCCGATCAGGATCGCGGCGGGGCCGGGGGCGGGCCGGAACGGCTCGCCACCGGTTTCGTCCGCGAAATACAGCGTGCGGTCGGCGGGCCAGTCCTTGAGCAGCCTGTCCAGCTTCGCCGGTTCGTCGAGCGCGGGGAGCGCGGTGCGGCCGCATTGCTCGGCCGCCTCGATCATGTGCGCGCGCAGGCGATCGAGGTTGAGCTTGTCCACCACCGCGCGCCGCGTCAGCACCGGGACGAGGCGATCGACGCCCAGCTCGCAGGCCTTCTCCGCCATCCAGTCGATCCGCTGGCGCTTGATCGGGGCGGCGACCAGCCAGAGGTCCGGCACCGGTTCGCGCGGCGCGAGGTGGGTCACCATGCGCAGCCGCGCGTCGCGTTTGCCGGCGGAGGAGAGTTCGGCCGCCCAGTCGCCGGTGCGGTCATCGAAGCAGCGCACCGCGTCGCCCGCTTTCAGCCGCATCACGTTGAGCAGGTAATTGGCCTGCGCCGAAT
>BACX01000608.1 GCA_000333335.1 Sphingomonas-like bacterium B12
GTAGTCGGCGCGGAAGGCGTCCATGTCCGCGATGCCGGCTTCGGCTGCGTAGGCCTGCAGCATCTCCGCCTCCAGCGCTTCCGACACGTCGCGCCGCGCATCCTGCAGCAGCGAGACCAGATCATAGGCCGGGTGGCCCGCCAGCGCGTCCTGAAAGTCGAGCAGGCCGAGCCGCTTCAGGCCTGTGCGATCGAGCAGAATGATGTTGTCGACATGATAATCGCGCAGCACCAGCACGGCGGGATCGGGTGCGGCGACGCGCGGCAGCAGTTCGGCCCAGGCCTTCGTCCAACCCGCGTGATCGATGTCCAGATCGACGGCCGGCGCATACCATTCGAGGAACAGCCCGATCTCGCGGGTCAGCACCGCCATGTCGTAGGGCGGCAGGCCCTTGGGGATCGGCCGCCCGACGAGCTGCGCCAATAAAGTGATCGCATCCCGGTAGATCGGCGCCTCATCCTCGGCACCGGCACGCAGGAGCGGCCCGACCAGCCGATCACCGAAATCCTCCAGCAGCAGCAGGCCGCCGGCGCGATCGACGGCATGGCTCTGCGGCGCGGAAAAACCCAGCGCATCCAGATGTTCGGCGATGGCGAGGAAGGGGCCGACATCTTCGTGCTCTGGCGGCGCGTCCATCAAAACGGCCTGCCGATCGCCATCGACGACGCGGAAATAGCGGCGGAAAGAGGCGTCGCCCGCCAGCGGTAATATCTCCGCCCCGCCCCACCCGTTCGCGGCGAGGAAGGCGGGGGCGTGGGCGGGCGGAATCATCGGGGCGGCCATCGGGCCTCCCATGCCGTCGGCGCCACCCAAGTCAAGCGCCGCCCGCCCGCCGGGTCCGGCTCCAGCGTCAGGCGGAGCGCGTGGGGCCACAAAGCGGCACCCAGCCGCTCGGGCCATTCGATCAGCAGCGCACCGTCTTCCAGCATATCGTCGAGGCCCAGCTCCTCCGCATCCTCCGGGTCGTCGATGCGGTAGAGATCGACATGCGCGACCGGCAGCGAGACTTCGGGCGGCGCATAGGGCTGGACGATCGCGAAGGTCGGGCTGGGCGCCTCCTCGGCCAGACCCAGCTCGGCGAGCGCCCCACGCGCGAGGCTGGTCTTCCCCGCGCCGAGATCGCCGTAGAGTGCCACGACGTCACCCGCCATCAGAAGCCTCCCGAGTTTACGACCCAGAGCTTCGGTGGCGGCCGCATCGGCGAGATGGATCACGCCTTGATCCTCGGCAGGCGGATCGAAATGGTAGTGCCCTGCCCCAGTTCGGAATCGAGCGCGACCTCGCCGCCATGCGCCTCGACATAATGACGGGCGAGCGGCAGGCCGAGGCCGATCGAGCCTTCGCGCCGTTCGCCGCCGGCCCGATGGAACGGATCGAACAGCTTGTCGCGCTCGTCCTGCGGGATGCCGTTGCCATTGTCCGACACCACCACCATCGCCTGTTCGACGTCTCCCGAGGCGTGGAAGAAGATGCGTCCGCCCTCCGGCGTATAATCCACCGCGTTGCGCAGCACGTTCTCGATCGCCTGGCGCAGACGGCGCACGTCACCGGTGACCACGCCGGCGGACGGTTCGATCGCGACGATCATCTCTAGCTTGCGCTCACGCCCCTGCGCGGCGAGATCGCCCGCGACGCCCTTGCAGAGGGTTTCCAGTTCGATCGGCACATGCTCCAGATCGAGGTTGCCGGCTGCGCTGCGCGTAAGGTCCAGCACCTCGTCGATCAGTTGGCCGAGCCGCGCCGAGGCGATGAGGATCGAGCGGACATATTCGTCGCCCCGCTCGGTCAGCGGCCCGGCGAAGCCCGCCTGCAACATCTCGGCGAAACCGCCGATCGAGGTGAGCGGGGTACGCAGCTCGTAGCTCATCGTCGCCATGAAGGCCGACTTCACCCTATCGCCTTCCTCGAGCGCAGCGGCGCGATCGCGCAACGCCTGCTCGGCGCGGCGGCTGTCGGTGACGTCGAGCAGCGTGAACAGCGCGTTGCCGTCCGGCAGAGGCACGGCGGCGAACTGGAAGTGGCGTCCGTCGGCGAAGGCGATGCGCCCCGCGCGGCGCTGGCGCTCGGTGGTGGCGAGGCGTACCAGCTCGCGGATCAGCCCCGCACGCGCCGGATTGGCGAGGCGCGAGGCGACCATCGAGACCAGCGCATCGACACGCGGGTGACGCGCCAGCTCCTCCTCGCTCAGCTCCCACACGTCGGAGAAGCGGTTGTTCCAGAGGTGCAGGCGGCCGTCGGCGGCGAACACACCGACCGCCTCGTTCATGTTATTGAACGTCGCGGTGCGCACGCGCAGCAGCGTGTCCGCTTCGGAGCGCAGCCGCACCTGTTCGGTGCGATCCTCGAAGATCATCAGGATGCCGCCGTCGGGCAGCGGCTGGGCGACAACGCGCAGGTGCGTGCCGGAAGGAAGCTGCCATGCCTCCTCCTGCGCCTCTTCCTGCAGGAACCAGCGCCGCCGCTCGGCCTTCCATCCGGGGAAGTCGCGGCTCTCCGGCAGGCGATCCGCTTCGCGCATCCGTTCCAGCACGCGATCGAACTCCGGCCGGTCGGCGATCCATTCGGGCAGCATCGCGAACAGTCGCTGGAAGGCGGCATTGGAGAAGGTCAGGTGCCGGCTGGCATCGAACTGCGCGACGCCCGCCGAGAGGCGGTCCAGCATGTCGCGCTGGGCATCGGCGAAACGGACGAGATCCTGCCGCGCCTGTTCGATCTCCTCGATGTCGATCGCATAGCCGGCGATGCCGGTGGCGCCGAGCGGAACGTCGACGACGCGCAGCGTCCGCCGCTCGCCGCCGATCGTGGCGGGCACGGTGCGCACCGACATCTCGCCCTCGTCGCGCGCGGCGGCGGCGGTGGCGATCGGGCTGCCCGGCCCCTGCCCCTCGATCAGCTCCAGCCCGCGCTCGATCACGTCATGCGCACTGTCCCCGTCGACCGCACGGGTATAGGCGGAATTGACCAGACTGAGGCGCAGATCGGGGCTGCGGTGCCACATCGGGATAGGCGCCGCCTCGATCAACCCGGCCAGCGCGTCGAGCGCATCGGCGAGCCGATCGCGCTCGGTCTCCAGCCGGCCGATCTCCTCTTCGCTCTCGGTCGCGTCGAACAGCCAGAGCAGCGCGGCGCCTTCGCCCAGCGCGGCGGCGGCAGGCCGGCCGCGCACCATCAGCACGCGCTGTGCATCGATCGGGCGGAGCGCGCGCGCGAAATCCGCGCCGCCGCGCTGCACGGCGAGCACGTCGCGCGCCAGCCCCTCGGCATCCGCTGGTTCCAGCCGGGGCGCTATGTCGGTGAGATATCGCGGCACCCGATCCAGCCCGAACCAGTCCGCCACCCGTTCATGCGCGCGCAGGCGCCCGTCGGAGGATATGAGGATCGGCAGAGCGGGCGCGCCGGCCAGCATCTGGCGCAACCGGCCCAGTTCGGCGATGCCGGCCTTGGCCGCATTGTGCCGCCGCCAGCCGAGCGTCACGGCGACGACGGCCGCCGCCAGCCAGATGGCGAGGATGAGCCCGGCCAGCGTCGCGTGCAGGGGATCGAGGGTGATCACGATCCGCCCCCCACTCCACCCATCTGCCCCTCACCAGTCATCCGCCCATGTCTAGGGCGCGGGATCCGGAAGCGGAAGCCGTCTCTTCGCAAAAACGAAAAGGGGCGGCGAGATGGCTCGCCGCCCCCTCATTGGGAGGTGTCCGAGATATGATGCTTACAGGTTGACCTTGAAACCTGCGTAGAAGAACCGACCGACGTTATCGTAGATCGAGCTGCCGTCACCGGTGCCAAGCAGACCATAAGGCGGCAGCTTGTCGGTCACGTTATCCACGCCCATGTAGAACTGATAGTTCTTGGCGACGTCAATGGTGAGCTTCAAATCGTGATACCAAGTAGTCGGATACTTCTTGGCAAGATTGTATTCTGGCTCCTGCGGATCCTCTCCATTGAGCGAGTAATAATCCGCATAATCATCCAGATACATGTGACCGATGAAGTGCAACTTATAGTGCAGCGTGAACGGACCATGCTGATAGTCGAAGTTGCCTACCGCTTCCCACTTAGGATCACCGAGGTTGCTCAGCTGGCGAGACACGCGCGTCGGATCGGACACATCCAGATAGTTGTCACGGCGAAGCGTGAGCGCACCGTTGGCGCTGACGTTGAAGACGTCGCCGTTACCGAAGTGGTGGTTATAGGCGAAGTTCACGTCGATGCCGGCCGTCTTCTGCTTCGCGAAGTTCACCGGTCCAGCCAGCACCGCCGGATCCTGGAAAGTGCCATCGGCATTACGGTACACGAGCCCGCAGTAGGAGTTGTTCAGCGACGATGCGTCATAGCAATTGTCGACGATCTGCTGGGCATCGAGCGTCTGGATCACCTTGTTGATGGTGATCTTGTAATAGTCGATCGATAGGGAGAAGCCCGGCAACCAGCGCGGCGTGATGATGCCGCCGATAGTGTACGAATTCGACTTTTCCGGTTTCAGGAGCGGATTTCCGCCCTGGAGGTAAGACAAGGTCTGAGTACGCGCCGGAATGTTATCGAAAGGCTGGACAATGCCGGCAGCCGCGCAGTTCGCTGCCCGGGTCGCCGCGCCGCGATTGATGTTCTGCTCGTCGCAAGGGTCGGCGATGGAACCGAAGTTCTGCGAAGGCGTCGCATACAAATCGGTCTGGGTTGGCGTGCGGATCGAGCGCGCGTAGCCGAAGCGCACCTTGAAGTCCTGCGTGGGCGCATAAACCGCGCCGCCGTTGTAGGACCAGACGCCGCCGACCGTGTTGTAGTGCGAGTAACGCGCAGCGCCGTTGAGGGACAGTTCCTTGATGAACGGCATGTCCTTCACGATCGGCAGTACGACTTCGCCGTAGACTTCCTTCGACTTCAGCGACGGCGGATCGAAATCCTGCAACGCGTTGAGGAAGGTGGCGCCCGCCTTGGTCAGGGCATCCCACCCCGAGAAGGCCGTTTCGCGGCGATATTCGGCACCGATGTTGAAGGCCAGCGAGCTTCCGCCCCAGGTGGTGAACAAGCGCGAAAGATCGCCGCCCAAATTGGCGGTGATGTCGAGTTCGGACGCGCGCTGCCTGTTGAAAGAGGTCGTGTTGATGTAGTTCAGCGCGGCCGGCGTGAGCGTGGCGTTGTGCGAACCGAACACGCTGATCGGGATGCAGTTCGGATCATCGTTGGTCGGATCGGCGTCGGCATTGATGCCGCAGACGATGTTGCCGGCCGAGTTGCGGACGGCATTGATCGCGTTGAGGAAGCCCGCGGTCTGCGTCAGTTCCTGGTTGAACAGCAGCAGGTTGTTGAGCGACTTGGTGCTGCCGTGGAATTCGCCGTAATTGGCCGCCACCTCATAGTGCCACGTATCGAAGAAGTTGCCGCGAACGCCGGCCACGATGCGATAGGTGTCACGCTTCTCGAGCTCACCACGACCGCCGAAGTCGACGTTGAAGCGGCTGATCGCGAAGGTGTCGGTCGCCGCATTGGCGCAGCGGCCGATCGACTGCAGCGTCGTCAGCGCCTGATCGGTCAGATACGGATTGTTGCAGCGCAGGTCGAAACCACCGCCGAAGAAGCCGGGGATCGATCCCTGGAAGAAGCTCGGCTGGCCCTCCTGGTTGGCGCGGATTCGGACATACTTGGCCTCGACGAAGGGCGTGAATGCATCCGACACGTCAAAGTGCGCGAGCAGGTTGACCGACAAACGCGACAGGCGCGGATCGAGCTGGCCGGTGTTCTGAAGGGTCGAACCGAGACCGCCGACGGTGTTCGAGCTGCCGCCGTTGGTGATATCGCGGAAATCGAGCGACGGGTTGCTCATGACGAGCGAGCCGTCCGGCTGGAACATGTAGCGCTGCGCGAAGCCGCTGGCGCGGCAGCGCGTGGGGTTGGCAGCCACCGCCGCGTTGCAGATGGCGGTCAGTTCGCCACCGTCGGAGATGCTGCCATTGCGGACGCCAGTATAGAATCCGAAGTCGGAAATACCGTCGGACAGCGTCGCGGGGTCACTCAGATCCTGCTGCTGGTTGAACTGGTGGCGACCGCTATAGGCACCCGTCATGCTGTCGCGATCGGTGAAGTACAGCGCGTTCGAATGGGCATATTCCACCGCCATCGCGACGTTGCCGCGACCTTCGGCGAAATTCTTGCCGTATACGACGCTGCCGTAATAGCTACCACGGTCCTTGCGGCTCGAAATGCCGCCTTGCCCCGAAACCTTCAGGCCGTCGAAATTCTGCTTGAGCACGAAGTTGACCACGCCGGCCATGGCGTCCGTGCCATACACCGCCGAGCTGCCGCCCGTGATGATGTCGACGCGCTCCAGCAGGTCGTCGGGAATGGTGTTGGTGTCCACCAGATAGTCACCCGGCGACGACGTAACGTGGCGTCTGCCATCGACGAGCACCAGGGTGCGGGACACGCCCAGTCCGCGAAGATCGAGGAAGTTCACGCCCGACGTGCCGATGAACTGCGTCGAGTTGGACTGGCTGAACGTGCCGCGTAGCGCCGGCAGGTCGTTCAGGGCGTCACCGAGGCTGAGGTTGCCGGTCGCCAGCAGCGTCGATGCCGAGATCGAGGTCACGGGGACCGGCGAGGTCAGGTTCGGTATGCGGATGTTGGTGCCGGTCACGATGATTTCGCCGGGCGCGACGTCCGTGTTGCTCGGCTGAGTCTGCGTGACGTTTGCCGGGGCTGCGGTCGTATCCTGGGAAGGAGCGTCCTGAGCAACTGCCGGCAGCGCGACGGCCGAGGCCACGCCGATCAGGAACGCCGAACGCAAGGCTGTCCCGTGCAAGAGATATGAACGCATATGCTGCTGACCCCTTTAACCCCAGATCGAGGTTTTCCCCGATTCTGAACCTCAGCCTAACAGTGACGCAAAATGCCGAACAAGGGGCGCAGGTCGCCGGGCTACGGAAACTGCCCGCCTGTTACATTTCAGCAACATCCCAGAAACAAGGAATACGCAGCGCCGCAACAAAAAACGCGCGCCGATGCCTGAGCATCGACGCGCGTCCGATCCGCGTGCCTAGGAAGGATCAGTAGCGATAGTGATCCGGCTTGAACGGCCCCTCGGTCGTCACGCCGATATACTTGGCCTGCTTCTCGCTGAGCTTCGACAGCTTCACGCCCAGCTTCTCGAGGTGGAGGAAGGCCACCTTCTCGTCGAGATGCTTCGGCAGGACGTAGACCTTGTTCTCATATTTGTTGGCGCCGGTGAACAGCTCGATCTGGGCCAGCGTCTGGTTGGTGAAGCTGGACGACATCACGAAGCTCGGGTGGCCGGTGGCGCAGCCGAGGTTCACCAGGCGGCCCTTGGCGAGCATGATGATCTTCTTGCCGTCCGGGAACTCGACCTCGTCGACCTGCGGCTTGATCTCGGTCCACTTCATGTTGCTCAAGCCGGCGATCTGGATCTCGCTGTCGAAGTGGCCGATGTTGCACACGATCGCCATGTTCTTCATCGCGCGCATGTGATCGACGGTGATGATGTCCTCGTTGCCGGTCGCGGTGACGAAGATGTCGGCGCGGCTGGCCGCGTCCTCCATGGTCACGACCTCATAGCCCTCCATCGCCGCCTGCAGCGCGCAGATCGGATCGATCTCGGTCACCAGCACGCGGGCGCCGCCGTTGCGGAGCGACGCGGCCGACCCCTTGCCGACGTCTCCGAAGCCCGCGACGCAGGCGACCTTGCCGGCGAGCATCACGTCGGTGGCGCGGCGGATCGCGTCGACCAGCGATTCCTTGCAGCCGTAGAGATTGTCGAACTTCGACTTGGTGACGCTGTCGTTCACGTTGATCGCCGGGAAGGGCAGCTTGCCCTGCTTGGCGAGCTCGTAGAGGCGATGCACGCCGGTGGTGGTCTCTTCCGACACGCCCTTGATCGCGGCGACCGTCTTGGTCAGGTAGCCCGGACGCTCGGCGAGGAAGCGCTTCAGCGTCGCGACGAAGATTTCCTCTTCCTCGTTGCTTGGGCTGAACAGCGCCTCCCCGGCCTCGACGCGTGCGCCCCACAGCGCGAACATCGTGGCGTCGCCGCCATCATCAAGGATCATGTTGCAGGTCTCGTCCTGACCCCAGTCGAAGATGCGGGTGACGTAATCCCAATATTCCTCCAGCGTCTCGCCCTTCACGGCGAAGACCGGCACGCCCGAGGCCGCGATGGCGGCAGCGGCGTGATCCTGGGTGGAGAAGATGTTGCAGGTCGCCCAGCGCAGTTCGGCACCGAGCGCGGCCAGCGTCTCGATCAGCACGGCGGTCTGGATCGTCATGTGCAGCGAACCGGTGATCTTCGCGCCCTTGAGCGGCTGCGACGCGCCATATTCGTCGCGCAGCGCCATCAGGCCGGGCATCTCGGTCTCGGCGATCTCGATCTCCTTGCGGCCGAAGGCGGCGAGATTGATGTCGCGGATGACATAGTCGTTCGCGTGAGCACGGAGGCGGGCCACGAAAAT
>BACX01000607.1 GCA_000333335.1 Sphingomonas-like bacterium B12
CGGCGCGGCCTCATCGCCTATCCGCCCGGTACCGGTTGGCTGGTGCTGTTGATCGCGGCGCGGGGGCTGGGCGGTGCGTCGCAGGCATTTGCGAGGGCACGGCTGCTGTCGCTGCCCGCGATCGGCTTCGGGCTGCTGGGTCTGGTCTGGCTTCTGGCGCATGGCCTGCTGCTGCTGACCGCGCTGAACCTCGTCTCGGGCAGCGCGCATCCCAATTACTATGATCGCCTCGCCGCTTTGCCACGACTGGAGGCGCAGGTGGTGCTGGCGAGCCTTGCCGTGCTGATCGGCTGGCTGGGCTGGCGCCGCTGGCCTAGGCGCGTGTTCGGCATCATTCCGGGCGTCGCGCTCGCCATACTCGGCTGGGCATTGGGCGGACCGCACGAGCTGATCCTCTTCGCGGCAGTTGCGGGCATGGTCGCGGGGTGGTTCGCGCCACCGAGGGGTGTATCGCGCTGGGGCGGTTGGATCGCCGGGATCGGGCTGCTCCTGCTCGTCGCCGCGATCATGCAGGCGAAAGCGCCCATGGCGGCGTGGATCTTCGCGTGGCCGGCGATGGTGCTCGCGCTGGCCGCTGTGCCGATCGCGTGGGGCGATCCCCTGTTCGCCAAACCCTGGAGCTGGGTGATCGCCGGCGCCGCGCTGGCGATCGTCGTGGCGCCGCTCGTCCCGCTGGCGCACCTCGCCTTCCTCGGCATCGGCGGACCGATGCCGCAGGCGATGCTGGCCTTCCTGCTGCTGGTCGCGGTCGCCGTCTGGCCGCTCGGGCGGATGGTGGCGCCGGGGCGGGGAACGCTGCTGATCGTCGGAGCGCTGTTCGTCGCCGCCCTGGCGATTGCGGTACAGGTCCGCACCGATCCGATCGCCGGGACGATCCCCGCCTACAGCCTGGACAAATAGTTCGATGTCCGCTTCGCGGGCCGGTGCGGGACCGGTTCAGCGACGCTGAACCAGACTAAAGCGCCTTGCCGTAGATCCGGTAGATCTTGTTGACGTGGCTGTCGATCGCGTCGGCGATCGAGACCATCCCCTGATTGTCCTCGAGGATCCAGCCGATCTCGCCGCGCGAGGCGCCGAACAGGGCCACCGAATCGCGGCGGATATATTCGATCATCATGAAGGCGAGCTGGGAGGCCAGGCGCGTGGCTTGCAGCTTCTTCTTCACGCCCATCAGCGGCACGCGCATCGTGCGCACCTTGGGCTTGCCCGAGAAGCCGCCGTTGAGGCGCCACAGCAGTTTCACGACGCCGAACGGGAAGAGATTGCCGTTCAGATCCTTCTGCATTTCGTTGAGATCGGGCCAGGTCATCATGAAGGCGACCGGCTCGCCCTCCACCTCGGCGATACGGATCAGCTCGTTGAAGACGATCGGCTTCAGCTTCTTGCCGACATAGTTGATCTCGGCGTCGGTGATGGGGAGGAAACCCCAGTTATCCGACCAGGCATCGTTCAGGATAGAGAGGATCAGCTCCGCCTCCTGCTTGAACTTCGACTTGTCGACCTTGCGGATGGTGATCCGCGGATTGCGCTCGCCCGAACTCACGATGCGCTGGATCAGCGGCGGGAACTGCTTGGTGATGTCGAGCTCGTAGGTGTTGAGATCCTTCACCTTGCCGTAGCCGGCGGCCTCGATCCACGCCTCGTATTTCGGATTGTGGTGGCCCATCATCACGGTGGGCGAATGGTCGTGGCCCTTGATCAGCAGGCCCGGCTCGTCCCAGATCGAGATCGAGATCGGGCCGACCGCCTTGGTCATGCCTTCCTTGCGCAGCCACTGCTCGGCGTGGCCGATCAGGACGTTGGCGACCTCCTGGTCCACCGCCTCGAACAGGCCCCAGTTGCCGATGTCGCGACCACCACCCTGCTCGGCCGGCATGTCGAGCCAGAGATGGTCGATATGGGCGGAGATACGGCCCACGTCCTTGCCGCCCTGCACCGCGATGAACAGGTCGTTGTGGCCATGTTCGAACCAGGGATTCTTGCCGGGCGTCAGCAGCTCCAGCGCGTCCATCTTAAGCGGCGGAACCCAGGCCGGATCGGTCTTGTTCAGCGCGAACTGCACCTCGACGAAGCGCTTCTTGTCCGCGACCGTTTTGACGTGAAAAATCTCGATCGCGCCCGCCATGCCCTGCCCCTTGCTGAATGATGGGCGCGCCTTAGGCGAAAGGACGGGCGCGCTATAGTTATTTCTTCGTCATTTGGCCTTGTTGCGCGCGCGGAAATCAGCGGTGGCGATCACGCCGCCCGACAGATCGCGGACCTTTGGGTGCTTGTCGGCCGCTGCATCGTCATAGCCGAGGTTGAACACGGTCGCGCTTTTCGGGCGGGCCGAGGCGCCGGCATAATGCGTGCCGCCCAGGTGATCCCACCAGAAGTTGGTGATGCCGAAATTGCCGGTCTCGTCGTGGAAGTGATGCTCCATGTGGCGCTGCTTGATCATCGCCAGCCACTTGTTCTTCGGCCGGTAGGAGAGGTGCTGGATGCAGTGGAAGAATTCGTTCACGCAGGTCTGGATCATGCCGGTGGCGAAGGCCGCCGCGGCCCCGCCGACGCCGCCGATGGCATAGCCCACGGGGATCGTCGCGATCGCCACGGTGGGGATCACGTTGCCCGGCGAGCCGAACAGCACCTCGAGGTGGTTCGGATCCTGGTGGTGATCGAAATGGATGCGCTTCCAGGTGGCAGCGAGCCAGCTGACCTTCCACATCCAGCGCGAGTGCAGCACCCAGCGGTGGAGACCATACCACACGACCGGGAAGAGCAGCACCGCGACCGCGATCGCCAGCAGCGTGCGGCCGACCGGCGCGGGCTGGTAGAACCAGGTGCCGATGCCGGCGGCGGCAAGGCCGAGATACAGGATGATCGCCGGATATTGCAGATACGCGACGACCAGCTCGCGGAAGGTCATCCGGTCGAGGTGGTGCGACTGCGCCCAGAAGCCCTTGCGGCGGATGGCGGTGGTGTTCACTGAGCTACTCGTCCTCGTACGGTGTCCAAGACCCCAACTCCCACGCGTCCCATGGCGCTGCAATGCGGCGCGAATGGGGCGCGAAATTGACAAAGTTGACAGCTGTGGAGGGGAAAGGAAGACATTCCTACAGCGCCGCCCTTGGCGGAAGGGGAGGGAACGGCACCGCTTGCATGAGGCCATGCTGGCAGATGAAATCCTACAAAGGAAGGCGGCTATTCCTCGGTCCGGATCAGCACCGTCTCGCCGATCAGCAGGAACAGCAGGAAGGGCGCCCAGGCCGCAAGAAACGGCGGATAGGCGCCGAGATTGCCCATCGCGACGGCGAAATTGTCCGACACGAAATAGGCGAAGCCCAGCCCCATGCCGATCACGATGCGCAGGAATAGCGCGCCCGATCGCGCGAGGCCGAAGGCGGAGACCCCGGCCAGCAGCGGCATCAGTACCGAGGAGAGCGGCCCGGATATCTTGTGCCACCAACCGGTTTCCAGCGGCCCGGTCGGCCGGCCGGCGATCTTCAGTTCGTTGACGACGGATGCGAGATCAGAAAGCGAGCGCTCCTCGGCCACCACATCGGCCAGGGAGAACTGGTCGGGCGTGATGTGCTGGCCGAAATCGTAGCGCGCCATCTTCAGCTCGTTACCGGAGACGACATCGAACATGGTGACGTTCGGCGCGGTCCATCCCGCGATCCCGCCATCGGGGCCGGGTTTGGCGACGGCTGACGGCGCGGTGAAGATGCGATGCAGCTCCTCGCCGTCGCGATCGTAGACGGTGACGCCGGTCAGGCGGACGGCCATGCCCTTGCCCGTCACCTGCGCGGCGTGGACGATGTCGTCGCCGTCGCGCACCCACACGTTGCCGCTGCTGTTGTTGCCCTTGGGGATCGGCCCGTAATTGACGTCCTGCCAGGCATCGAGCGTCGCGGTGGCGCGCGTGACGATCCGCTCGTTGAAGGTGAAGGCGAGGGCGGCGATGCCGATGCTCGCCAGCATCAGCGGTGCCAGGATCTGGTGGGCGGAGACGCCGCCCGCCTTCATCGCGATGACCTCCGAATTCTGGTTCATCGACGCCAGCGTGATCAGCGTGCCGAGCAGCACGGAGAAGGGCAGGAAGAAGGCGACGATCTGCGGCAGGCGCAGTGCCACATAATGCCACAGCTGCGCCTCGCCATTGCCGGTGACGGCGAGGATGTCGCCGGATTCGCCCAGCAGATCGAGCGTCTGCATGATCGCGACGAGCGCTACCAGAACGGCGGCGGTACGCGTGAGGAAGGTGCGCGCCATGTAGACGAACAGGGTGCGCGACGGGAAGAACTGGAATTCCGGGGCGAGCCTCATGCGCGCGCCCCCTGGCGGCGGCCACGGCGGAACCAGCGGCCGAAATTGGCGGCGAGCTTCTCGAACCCGCGTTCCAGCGCGCCGATCGGCTGGCCACCCGGCTTGTGGGCGAGCGTATGGTACATCCACCAGATCAGCGCCGAGAAGAGCAGGAACGGCACCCAGAGCGCGATGATCGGGTTGATCTTGCCCAGCGCGGCGACCGCCGAGGCATATTCGTTGATCTTGTGGTAGGTCACGATCATCACGATCGACAGGAACACGCCGAGCGCCGACGAGGATCGCTTGGGCGGCACCGCCAGCGCCACCGAGAGCAGCGGCATCAGGAACATGATCGCCACCTCCACCAGACGGAAGTGGAATTCGGCGCGGCTCTGCAGGCGTTCCTTAAGCGGCGTGTTGGCGGCGTGGCCGACGCGCACCAGCTCTGGCACGGTCAGCTCTTCGTTCGCGGTGCCGCCGCGGCGGCGGAAATCCTCGACCTTGGGCAGCGCGATCGGCAGATCGTGGCTGGTGAAGCTCAGCACGCGCGGCGTCTTGAAATTGGGCGCGTTGTTGACGAGCACGCCGTTGTGCAGGCGGAAGATGATCGTATCGGGATCGTCGGTCGCGAAGAAGCTGCCGGTCTCGGCGGTGACGGCGTAGGTCTTGCCCTGGTCGCCCTCGGCATGGACGAAGATGCCGGACAGATCGCGGCCGCCATTGGCGCTCTTCTCGATCCGCAGCGTGTCCTTCTTGCCGAGCTTGGTGAATTCGCCGACCTTGATCGAGGCGCCGAGCGCGCCCGACCGCAGCTCGTAGCGCAGCCCCTCATAGGCATAATGCGAGTAAGGCTGGATGAAGCCGACGATCAGCAGGTTCACGAAGGCGAGGCCGGCCGCGTACATGTAGGGCACGCGCAATAGCCGCCCATAGCTCCAGCCGAGCGCGCGCAGCACGTCCAGCTCCGACGACAGAGCGAGCCGGCGGAAGGCGAACAGGGTGCCCAGCATCAGCCCGATCGGCACGCCCAGCGACATATATTCGGGGATGGTGTTGGCCAGCATCTTCCACACGACGCCGACCGGCCCGCCTTCGCGGATCACGAAATCGAACAGCCGCCGCATCTTGTCGAGCAGCAGCAGCATCGCCGCCAGGATCAGCGTCGAGGCGAGAGGCGTCGCCATCAATCGGGCGATGTATCGATCAATCCGCGTCAGAAATTGCAAGGTTTGGACGCCTCATGACCCTTTTTCGGCCGCAATTGCGACCGATCTAGCAACCGTGGACAGAGACCGGGATCGTCGATTCCGTGCCCCTGAACGCACGAGCCTATAGCTTCCGGAGGATGGAAGGTCATGTCCAAAAAGCGGTCCCCGCTGGCACTCCTCGCGCTCGGCGCGCTGGTGGCGCTGCCGGCCGCCGGGCAGGCGTCCGCCATCGGCCCCTTTGCCGGCGTCTGCGAATCGGGCGGCGCGGCGATGCTGGTGCACGTCACCGGCTTCAAGGCGCGTACCGGGGTGATCCGGGTGCAGTCCTATGGCGGCGATCCCGATCATTATTTCGACAAGGGCAGCTACCTGAAGCGCATCGACGTGCGCGTGCCGACAGCCGGCGCGGCGGACGTCTGCGTGCCGGTGCCCGGCCCCGGCCGCTATGCGATCTCGGTGCGCCACGATGTCAACGGATCGGGCAAGACCGACAGATCGGACGGCGGCGGCATGTCCGGCAACCCGCACCTTTCGCTCATCGACCTGATGTTCAAGCGCAAGCCCTCGCCCGATCAGGTGGCGGTGGACGTGGCGCACGGGGTGAGGACGGTGCCGGTGGTGCTCAACTATCTGCAGGGCGGATCCTTCCGCCCGGTGGCCTGAGGCGCGATGGCGCGGGTCGCTCTCCTGTCCAATCCCCGCTCGACGGGGAATCGCTCGCTGCTGCCGCGCGTCCGCGCCTTCTGCGCCGAGCATCGCGACGTCTTCCACTACGAGGTTGAGAGCGTCGACCAGATCGGCGACGCGCTGCGCACGATCGCGCGTGTCCGTCCCAAGATCCTCGTGATCAACGGCGGCGACGGCACCGTTCAGTCGACGCTGACCGAGCTGTATCATGGCGAGCATTTCGGGATGACGCCGCCGCCGGTCGCGGTCCTGCCCAACGGCAAGACCAACCTGATCGCGCTTGATCTCGGTGCGGTGGGCGATCCGCTCGCGGCGCTCCAGAAGATCATCGACATCGCCCGCGACGACATGGCGCCGCACATCGTGGCGCGCGAACTGATCGCGCTCAGCCATGGCGAGGCCAACGACCGGCCGGTGCTGGGCATGTTCCTGGGCGGCGCCGGGCTGGCCGATTCGATGCTCTATTGCCGCAACAAGATCTATCCGCTCGGTCTGCCCAATTCGGTCAGCCACTTCCTGACCGCGATGGCGATCCTGCTGACGATGATCTTCGGCATCCGCGCGAAGTTCCTGCCGCCCAGCCCCAAGCCGGTCTCGGTCTCAGTGCTGAAGCAGGGCGTGCTGACCGGCACCTTCGCGGTGATGATCGTCACGACGCTGCACAAGCTGGTACTCGGCTGGAAGCAGGCGCAGAGCGACAAGGACGGTGCCCTGCAGCTGATGATGGTCGAGCAGAAGCCCGGATCGCTGGTCGGCGCGACGGTCGCCAGTATCTTCGGGCGGCTCGGCCGCAAGGCGCTGGCGGGTGTGCATATCGAGCGCGGCGACGAGATCCGCATCGAGGGCGAGCGCTCCAGCGTGATCCTCGACGGCGAGCTGTTCGAGGCGAAGACGGGCTTCCCGATCGTGCTGACGCCGACCGCGCCCGTCCCCTTCCTGAGCCTCGCCGCCTGAGGGCGGGGACGGGATGGCCGAAACCCTCCGCGATCTGGTCGCGGCCGAGCTGGCCGAGCCGGTGGATCCGCGCGCCGCGCGCCTCGCCGCGGCGGTGGCGGCGCGCTATCCGGGAGCTGCGCGGACAGTGCTGTTCTACGGATCGTGCCTGCGCGAAAAGCAGCTCGACGGGCTGATGCTCGATTTCTACCTGATCGTCTCCGACTATCGCGCCGCTTATGGCAAGAGCTGGCTGGCGCGCGCCAACCGGCTGATCCCGCCCAACGTATTCCCGTTCGAGGCGGACGATCTTGCCTGCAAATATGCGGTGCTGAGCGAGGCCGATTTCGCGCGCCTGTGCGGCCCGTCGACGGATAATCCGTCCGTATGGGCACGGTTCGCTCAACCGGCGCGTATCGTCTGGGTTGCCGACGAGGGGGCGCGCGAGGCTGCGATCTCTGCCACGGCGATGGCCGCACCGACGCTTATCGCGCGATCCCTGCCGACGCTCACCTCCGAGCCGACCGATCCGTTAGACATCTGGCGCGCGGCCTTCGCGCTCACCTATGCGGCCGAGCTGCGGGCCGAGCGGGGCACGCGATCGGGAAGCATCGTCGACAGCGACCCGGAGCGGTATCGGGGCTTCACACCGGCGGTGCTGGAGGCGGCAAGGGGGCTTTCGGTTTCGCAGAGCCACGGCGATGCGCTGGAGGGCTGGCGTCGCACCCAGCGTCGCGGCAAGCGGCTGACCCTGTTGCGTCTCGCCAAGGCCAGCGCCACCTTCGCGGGCGGGATCGATTATCTCGCGTGGAAGATCAACCGCCACGCCGGCACGCAGATCGCGATCAAGCCGTGGCAGCGTCGCTGGCCGATCCTGGGCGCGATCACCCTGCTGCCGAAGCTGCTGGCGAAGGGCGCGGTGCGGTAGCTTCCTCTCCTTCCTGGAAGGGAGGGGCCGGGGGCTTGGGTCACGATACGGTGGATGCGAGGGACGAGGTGAACGTCGCGCCCGCCTCCACCCATCCCTAACCCCTCCCTTCCAGGGAGGGGGACTGCCGGTTCACGCCGCGTGCGCCGGCCTCGCGCGTACCATCGCGTCGCTGACGGCACGCTCCAGCACCGCCACCGTGAACGGCTTGCGCAGCACCGCTTCGCCTTCCAGTTCGCCGCCTTCGCCCGCTTCTCCGGCGTAGCCGGTCACGAAGAGCACGCCGACATGCGGGAAACGCGCGCGGACCTGGGCTGCGACTTCCGGGCCGGTCATGCCGGGCATCACCACGTCGGTGATCATCAGGTGGATGTCGTCATGCCCTTCGAGCAGCGCCAGCGCCTCCTCGCCACTCGCGCAGGCGAGGGGGCGGTAGCCCAGTTCGGTGATCGCCGAAGTGGTGGCGATGCGGACGCGCGGATCGTCCTCGACGATCAGAACCGGCTCGCCGGTGAGCACGGCGGGCATCGGCTCGGCCGGAACCTGGCGCAGCTGCGGGAGCGGCATCTGGATGCTGTCCGCCGGTGCGCTCTTCTGCCCGCGCGGAAGGTAAAGCGATACGGTGGTGCCTTCGCCCGGCGCCGAGCGGATCGCGATGTCGCCGCCGGACTGGCGGACGAATCCGAAGATCTGGCTCATGCCGAGGCCGGTGCCCTTGCCGACCTCCTTGGTGGTGAAGAAGGGCTCGAACACGCGCTCCAGCACCTCGGGCGTCATGCCGCAGCCGGTATCGGTGACGGCCACGCGGACATGGTCGCCGGCTTTGGCCTCGCCGACCTGGCCTTCCGTCAGCGTGACGTTGTCGACCGCGATCTCCAGCCGACCCGCGCCGTTCATCGCGTCGCGGGCATTGACCGCGAGGTTGAGGATAGCGTTTTCCAGCTGCAGCGGATCGACCCAGATCGGCCAGGCACCGGCGGCCAGCCGCGTCGTCACCATCACCCGCTCGCCGAGCGTGCGGTCGATCAGGTCGGACATGCCGTCGATCAGCTTGGCCGGGTCGATCGCCTCGGGCAGCAGCGGCTCGGCGCGCGCGAAGCCGAGCAGACGGCGGGTCAGCGCGGCGGCGCGGTTGGCGCCTTCCATAGCGTTGTCGATGTGGCGGCCGACCTCGTCGGCCTCGACCTGCAGACGGCGGCGCGCGAGATCGAGGCCGCCGACGACCACCGCCAGCATGTTGTTGAAATCGTGCGCGATGCCGCCGGTGAGCTGGCCGACCGCTTCCATCTTCTGCATCTGGCGCAGGCGGGCTTCGGCGGCCTCGCGCTCGGCCATCTCGCGGTTTAGCAGCGCGTTCGACTCGGACAGCTCGCGGGTGCGCTCGGCGACCGCCTGCTCCAGCCAGATGTTGCGATCCTCGGCCTCTTCGGTCTCGCGCTGGGCGCGGCGCTGGGTGACGAGTGCGAGGCCCGCCAGCCATGCGAGGCCGATGCCGCAGGTGACGAGCAACAGGCCGGTCAGCGACAGCAATTTCACGACATGGTTGGATTCGGTGGCGGCCGCGTCGGAGAGATCGAAGCGGTTCTGCAGCTTGTCGCTCTCATGCTCCTGCAGCGCGGTCAGCGTCTTGTCGATCTGGCCGATCAGCTTGGAGTGGCCGGCGTTGTTGAACAGCAGCAGAGCGGGCCAGCCCTGTTTGTAATAAGCGCGCTGCGCGGTGAGGCCCAGTTCCTGCCCGCGCGCGGAGTAGAGATCGCGCAGCTGGTGAACGAGCTGCACCTCGGTCGGATCCTTGCCGACCAGCGTTTCGAGCTGGCTGATCTGCGCGCCGGCATCCGTCCAGGCGTTGTAATAGCCGGTGCCCATGCCGCGATCGGCGCTGGTCGCGAAGCGGCCGAGCGAGGCCTCCGCCTTGGCCATCGAGGTGCCGACCGAGCGGGTGACCAGCATCACGTCGTAGCTGTGACGCTCCAGCTCCAGCGCGCGATCGCGCTGGCGGTTGGAGGCGCTGGCCTGGAAGATCAGCACCACCACGATCGTCGCGGCGATCAGCGCGCCGGCCAGCACGCCAAGGTTCAGCGGCGACAGCCAGCGCCGTGCGCCAGCACCCTCATCCGCAGGATCGATAACCCCCATGCTCATGGTTTCCGATTCTATGCCGGAAATGGTTACCGAAAGGGTAATGAAGAATGAGAAACGGTAACGATCCGGCTTTCACCTGCCATCATCATTGCGAGCGAAGCGAAGCAATCCACTGCCACGAGCGCCGCGCCTCTGGATTGCTTCGTCGCTACGCTACTCGCAATGACGAGGGGATCAGCCTGGGATGCAGCCCACGTGCCGGCCCGCCTTCGCGAACATCTCGATGATGTCGGCCACCTGCTCGTCGCGATGCTCGGCGCAGAGCGAGCAGCGCAGCAGGTAGGTGCCGGCCGGCGTCGCCGGCGGACGCGCCATGTTCACGTAGAGGCCGAGCTCGAGCAGCGCCTGCCACATGCCGACCGCCTGCTCCTGATCGGGCAGGATGACGGCGATGATCGCGGACTGCGCATCCTCGGTGCCCAGCTTGAAGCCGAGATCCTTGAGGCCCTTGTGCAGACGACGGCTGTTGTCCCACAGCTTGCCGCGCTTGTTCCCCGCGTGCATCAGCTTGCGGATCGAGGTGGCGGCGGTGGCGACCACGCTCGGCGGCAGCGAGGCGGTGAAGACGTAGGGGCGGCAGACCAGCCGCAGCACCTCGAACTTCGGATGGTTGGACACGCAGAAGCCGCCCACCGTGCCGACCGACTTGGAGAAGGTGCCGACCACGAAGTCGATATCGTCCTCGCAGCCCAGCTGCTCGTAGACGCCGCGGCCATGCTCGCCGAAGAAGCCCATGCCGTGGGCCTCGTCGCACAGGATCATGGCGCCGTGCTTCTTCGCGACGGCCACCATCTCGGGCAGCGGCGCGATGTCGCCGAACATCGAATAGACGCCTTCCAGCACCACCAGCTTGCCGGCATCCTTGGGCAGACGGCCGAGGCGCTGTCGA